>NZ_JBFUAY010000008.1:0-105419 GCF_056406015.1 Rhizobium sp. P1_E1
GCAGGAGATCGAAGGCAAGAACATTGTCATCGCCACCGGCTCCGACGTCGCCGGCATTCCTGGCGTGCAGGTCGAGATCGATGAAAAGACCATCATCTCGTCTACCGGCGGCATTGCGCTGGAGAAGGTGCCTGAAACGCTGATCGTCGTCGGCGGCGGCGTTATCGGTCTCGAGCTCGGTTCCGTCTGGTCGCGCCTCGGCGCCAAAGTCACCGTCGTCGAATATCTCGACACCATCCTTGGTGGTATGGACGGCGAAGTCTCCAAGCAATTCCAGCGTATGCTTGCCAAGCAGGGCATCGATTTCAATCTCAGCGCCAAGGTCACCGGCGTTGAAAAGGGCGACAAGGGCGCCAAGGTCACTTTCGAGCCCGTCAAGGGCGGCGACAAGGTGACGCTCGAGGCCGAAGTCGTGCTGATCGCCACCGGCCGCAAGCCCTATACATCGGGTCTCGGCCTCGAAGAGGCCGGTGTTACGCTCGACAATCGCGGCCGCGTCGAGATCGACGGTCACTTCAAGACCAATGTTGCCGGCATTTATGCGATCGGCGATGTGGTCAAGGGTCCGATGCTGGCGCACAAGGCGGAAGACGAGGGCGTGGCGCTTGCCGAAATCCTTGCCGGGCAGCATGGCCATGTGAATTACGAGGTCATTCCGAGCGTCGTCTACACCCAGCCGGAAATCGCTTCCGTCGGCAAGACCGAGGAAGAACTCAAGGCGGATGATATCGCCTACAAGGTTGGCAAGTTCCCGTTCACGGCGAACGGCCGGGCGCGTGCGATGCTGGCGACGGACGGCTTCGTCAAGATTCTTGCCGACAAGGAAACCGACCGCGTGCTCGGCGGCCATATCGTCGGCTTCGGCGCCGGCGAGATGATCCACGAGATCGCCGTGCTGATGGAGTTCGGCGGTTCGTCAGAAGATCTCGGCCGTACCTGCCACGCGCATCCCACAATGTCGGAAGCGGTGAAAGAGGCTGCGCTCGCAACCTTCTTCAAGCCGATCCATATGTAATCTTACATATTCGTAACAAAGCATACAGCCGCTTGCCGAAAGGCAGGCGGCTGTTTTAGTTGTTGCCTATCGTTGAGTTCAGCATCCGTGAAGGTCCAGAAATGCAGCAGCCGTCCATCGTGAGTTACAGCCTGAGCCAGCGTTTTCTTCACTGGGCCGTGGCGCTGCTGATCTTCTTCAACCTGCTGTTTCCCGATGGCATGAATATCTGGCATCGGCTGATGCGCAGAGGCCAGGTACCGACGCCGGAGCAGATTTCGTCGGCGAATATCCATGCCTATGTCGGCATCGCCATCCTGATGCTTGCCGTCCTCAGGCTCGGGCTGCGTTTTACCAAGGGCGTCCCGGACGAGGTCGCACAGGAGCCGGCGATCTTCCGTCTTGCAGCGAGGCTTGCCCATGCCGGCCTCTACATCCTGATCTTCTCGATGCCGCTTTCGGGCATCGCCGCCTACTATTTCGGTATCTATCCCGCCGGTTCGTTCCACGCGGATGTCCTGAAGATCATTCTCTGGGCGCTGATTGCGGCGCATGTCGCCGGCGCCCTCGTCCATCAGTTCTATTGGAAAAGCAATGTTCTGCGCCGCATGACGCTCGGCTGACCGTCAGCGGGTTCAGTTCACCGCGGTGACGGTAAAGCCCTGCCGGCGTAGCAGTTCAACCAAGCCGTCGTCGCCGGGCAGGTGCGCCGCTCCGACGGCGATCATGGTGCGCCCCTTGTCGAGGTAGGGCTTCGCCCGCTCCGCCATGACCTTGTTTCGATCCGTGATCATACGGTTTTCGAAGGCTTTTTCAGCAGCGAGATCTGTCGAGACGACCTCCATGAGCGAGAAGATCATTCCGATCTTACCCTGATCGTAGAGGCTGATCATCGTCTCGGTTATGTCATCCATACCATTCGGAAACGCCAACAACTCCCGCAGGTTCTGAAGCATGCGGTCGTCCGGGACATCCGACAGGGCCTTAATTTGCTCGACTGGCGTTTCCAGGCCGACCAGATTGACACCATCATCTAGCGCCTCGAGGGCGAGAGATTCGTCCAGTACCCTGAGGCCGCTTGCTCTGCGCTTGATATCGCAGCCACGTGTCTGGAGGCTGGCGTAGATGAACCAAGGTCGCATCTTAGCCATCAGGTTCACGTTGATGCCCTTTTTCTTCAAGCCGGCAGCGACTTCGCTGGTCGCGTCAGGGGGCAAGATGTGATCGAGGGTCTTGTCACCCGGGAGCGTGGTCAGCTCGGGATGCTTGAAGATCTCCAGCACAAGTTTTTCCGGCTCTGCGATTTCCGCTAACTCGACAGTCAGAGTGTCGATAGCGTCGTACGCTTCGTAAAATCCTTCCGGCATGTCCAATACACGAGAATCGCTCACATGCATCGTGCCGAGCAACCAGGAAGGCTGGAGACCGGCTTTTCGATTTTCCAGAAGATCGCATTGCCGTTCGGTATCGTCTCGGCTTTCTCGACAGCCTTCCTGAAACGGACGGGATCTTCCTTTTCCAGTTGGATCAAAAGGTTCTGACCCGGGCAAGCCAGTTCGTCATCGGCCAAGGCAGGCGAAAAGGAAAATATCGTTAGCATCGCCGCCGCCACTAGCAGTGCGYCGTTACCGAACGTGGGAAGACCTTTCGAGGCCGCTCTCGAGGTGAAAACCATATTCTGGCTGAGCATTGAAACTCTTTTGGGAACAAAGGGCTGTAAATGCCGCCATGTGACGTATGCAAACTGGGGTTGTCAATCTCAGAGAGCTGCCGCTACCGCAAATTACTGAGGTTGGACCTAATTAACGGCTGTCACCGTGAAGCCCTGCTGGCGTAGCAGTTCGATGACGCCGTCCTTGCCGGGCAGGTGCAGGGCGCCGACGGCCATGAAGACGTTGCCGCCGTCGAGAATGGGGGCGGCGCGTTCGGCCATTACCTTGTTGCGGTCGAGGATGACACGCTGCTCGAAGGCGGCATAATCGTTATTTTCGCCCTCTTCTTCAGGCGTCACCGTTTTCAGCATCGGCATGGTCATGCCAATATCACCGGAGAGGTAGAGGTCGGTCATCGTCTCGACGACATCGCTCATCTTGTCGCCGAGTTCCAGCGTCTCGATCAGCGACTTCAGATGGAATTCGACCGGCAGATCGGCCATGGCCTGGATCTGTTCGGCAAGGGTTTCCAGCCCCTTGACCTGCTTGCCCTGAGCAACGGCATCGGTGGCGATCTTCTGGTCGAGGAACTGCACGCCCTTTGCCTTGCGGGCGATTTCGCAGGCCGGCAGGGCGACGGCGCTCGAGATCATCCAGGGCCGCATGCGGGAAACGGCGCTGAGCGGGATACCGCGCTGCTTGAGGCCGGTTTCGAGGCGCTTGTAGTCCTCGGGAGAAAGCAGCTTGTCGATCGTCGTGCCGTCGGTGAACATCGTCAACTCCGGCTTTGCGAGCAGGGCGGCGGTCGCTTTCCGCTCATCGAGGATCTCGTCGGATTCGATGACGATCGTACTGGCGGCATCGTGGGCTGCCTGGGCGCGCGGTGGCAAGGCGAGCACGCGCGGATCGGTAACATGCATGCTGCCGAGCAGCCACGAAGGTGCAAGTCCCGGCTTCTCGACCTTCCAGAAGATGCCCTTGCCGTTCGGCGTGGCGTCGGCTTCCTTCAGCGCCTCGGCATAGCGGGCAGGGTCGTTCTGCTGCAACTCGACCATCAGGTTGCGGCCAGTGCAGGCCACGTCTTCGGCCGCCGCCGGCCTTGCAGTCAGGAAGGCGACAAAGAGGGCCGCAAGAAGCAGCATGTGAAAGGCTGCGATCAGCCAGAGCAACAGATTGGCCGGCACTGCGAGGTAAGACGTCCGGCGGCCGATTGATGTCGTCATGATGGGTGTTCCGATCACATGCCTTGTGCGTTTCATGGTCTACGCCCGGCTTGCGCATATTCCTTTAAGAGAATGCGTTAACGAAAGTTAAAGTGCATCACATCAAATCGGATTCATGACGATGCACTTTAAATCAACGCATCGTGCTTCCAAAAATCAATTCCGATTTCCGGGCCGATGCGCTAGGCGCGCGGATGCGCCCGATCATACACCTCGAGCAGCCGTGACGCATCGACTCCGGTATAGACCTGCGTTGTGGAAAGGCTGGCATGGCCGAGCAATTCCTGAATGGTGCGCAGATCGCCGCCGCCGGCAAGCAGGTGGGTGGCGAAGGAATGGCGCAGGGCATGCGGTGTCGCCGTTTCCGGCAGACCGAAGGCGCTGCGCATCTTCTGCATGGTGCGCTGGATGATTGCCGCCTGCAGCTTGCCGCCGCGGGCGCCGCGAAACAGCGGTTCACCGCTTTCGAGATGGTATGGGCAGAGCGCGCGGTATTTCTCGACCGCGTCGAAAACCACAGACAGCAACGGCACCAGCCGCGTCTTGTTGCCCTTGCCGGTGATGCGCAGCACCGTTGCGCCCTTCTGCAGGTCGGCGGGAGCAAGATCAAGCGCTTCGGAGATGCGCAGGCCGCAGCCGTAGAGCAGCGTCATGACAGCCGCATCGCGCGCCGCAATCCAGGGTTCGTCATGCAGTTGGGCGTCGTCGCTGACGACGGTGATCGCCTGCGTGTCCGACAGCGGCTTGGGCAGCGATTTCGGTTGTTTCGGCGAGCGCACTGCGCCGGCGCCGGCGGCGTTGACCAGGCCCTTCTTTTCGAGATGGCGCAGCAGCGAACGGAGACCGGCGAGATTGCGGCCGAGCGAGCGGGCGCCGGAGCCCTGCCTGCGCCGGGCCGCCAGGAAGGCGCGGAAATCGGCGGGGCGCAACTCCCTGATGTCCCGGAGCGTCACCGGGCCGGCGAGATGGCCGGTCAGGAAGGTCAGGAACTGGCGGGTGTCGCGCTCGTAAGCGTCGAGCGTATGCTCGGAAAGACGGCGCTCACGGGCGAGATTTTCAAGCCATGCGGCACGCTCCGCCATCAGGCGCGGATCGGCGATAACAAGCAGTTCGTTCACGTTGCTGGCCTTGATTTTGCCTTCAAGTCCGCCAATTTGGAGCAGGAACAGTTATGGAATTGCTAATGCCGGCCAAGCCTTTGTCATCCTTCGATCATATTGTACTGCGATAGCTTTTACCCATAGACAGGATCTTTCATGGCACGGCGCGATTCCATGACGGCTTTCGGACAGCTCGCGGAAGCGATCGCTCTCGTTTCACAGGGAAAGCCCGGTCATATCGTCGATACGCTGATTGCCGAACGCGGCCAGAGGATCGTGAAAAATCCGCTCTGGCCGGTCATGCGGCCATTCCTCTACACGCTGCTGCGTTACAACAAGGCGCTCGAATTCGCCAATGCGGTTGCCAAGATGCCGGGTTTCCAGTCGTTCGAATATCTGAGTGATGTGCTGAAGCTCGACATCGGCATCACCAATGGCGAACGCATCCCTGATGCCGGCGGCTTCATCCTCGTCAGCAACCATCCCACAGGCATCGCCGATGGCGTTGCCGTGTTCGATCTCTTGAAAGCGCGTCGGCCGGACATGATGTTCTTTGCCAATCGCGATGCCATCCGCGTCAATCCGCGGTTTGCCGAGATGATCATTCCTGTCGAATGGCGGGAGGAGCATAAGAGCAAGCTGAAGGCGCGCGAAACGCTGCAACTGACCAACCATGCGGTGAAGGAAGGCAAGGCGACAGTGCTCTTTCCCTCAGGCCGCATCGCCTACTGGGCAAACGGCCGGCTGAACGAACGGCCATGGAAGACCTCGGCCGTCGGGCTGGCGCGCAAATACAATCTGCCGATCCTTCCGGTCCATGTGACGGCGCGCAATTCTGGGCTGTTCTACTGGCTGGCGAAATGGTCGACGGAGCTTCGCGACATGACCGTGTTCCACGAACTGTTGAACAAACGCGGCGACCGCTTCGATTTCGTGATCGGCAATCTTATTCCCGCCGAACAGCTAGACGGCGATCTCAATGAGGTGACGAAGGCGCTGGAGAAACATACGGTGCAGGATATGGCCGGGGATGGCGACGCGACCTTCGTGCCGGTCGGCCCGCCGGCCGCGGCGATGCACCGCGAGGTTCCGGTTCCTGCAATCTAGAACCACCGGCATTGCCATGACAATCAATATCCGCACGTTCCGCGATCGGTTGCCGCAGGAGATCGCAGATCTCGAAAGCGAGGCCCGGCAAGAAGGCTATCGCCATATCGCCCGCCTTATCGACGAATGGTCGACCGGCGCCGTCAGATTCGATCGTGATGGCGAAAGGCTGCTTGGCGCCTATGCCGATGAGGTGCTCGCCGGCATCGGCGGCATGACTGTTGAAACGGCCATGTCAGGGGTGCTGCGGATGCGGCGTTTCTACATCAGTCCCGCAATGCGCGGGCGCGGCATCGGCCGGATGCTTGCCATGGCTCTGGTTGACCATGCGTCGTCCTTCTGTACCCTCGTCACCGTTCATGCGGGAAACGATGGTGCGGCAAGGTTCTGGGAGTCGCTCGGGTTTCAGCCTCACGGACGAGATGGACATAGCCATCTGCTCGCGCTGCAGCACCATAACGATGGTCCAGCGGCTTCGGATTTGCGCCAGTGTGTTACGCCCCGATCTCCTTGAGGCGGATGGCCTGGCGCGCCAACAGCCGCTCGACATCGGCAATATCGAGTGCGGAGAGCTTGGCGCCCGGCTTGCGCAGGGTGGCCGACTTGATCACGCCGCGCTTGGCAAGCACATATTTGCGCGAGGCAAGGCCAATGCCCTGCTGCTGTTCGTAGCGGGCGAGCGGCAGATAGGCGTCGAAGATCGCATGGGCGCGATCGGGATTTCCGGCTGCATAGGCCTCGACGACGCCAACCATCATCTCCGGATAACAAAAGCCGGTCATTGCGCCATCGGCGCCGCGGCCCATCTCTTCGGGCAGGAAAAGCCCGCCATTGCCGCAGAGGATGGAGATACGCCGCATGGCGCCCTTGTCGCTGGCGGCGCGAAGCGCTGAGATTTTCGAAAGACCCGGCCAGTCCTCGTGCTTGAGCATGACACAATTCGGCACCTCGTTGACGATGCGCTCGATGACCTTAGGCGCGATGGTCACATTGGTGGTGAGCGGATAATCCTGCAGCACGAAGGGCGTATCGCCCAGGGTCTCGCCAACCGACTGGTAGAAGGCGAAGGCCTGATCGTCAGTCTTGACGGTCCAGGGCGGCGCAACCATGACACCGGCCGCCCCCTCGCCCATAACGGCTTCGGCAAGTTCGCTCATCGGCGCAAGCCCTGGCGCCGAAACGCCGACAACGACGGGGAGGCGCCCGTCGAGGCGCTTCAGCACCCGTTGGACGACTGTCCGCGATTCCTCGGCGGTCAGCTTCGGGGCCTCGCCGAGCTGGCCAAGCACCGTCAGGCCGGTGACGCCGGCGCCCTCGTAGAAATCGACCATGCTGTCGATACTGGCGAGATCGAGCGCGCCGTCATCGGTGAAGGGGGTTACGGCGATCACATAGACGCCCTTGGCATCTTCGGTCAGTCTGGCCATTCGTACTCTCCAATTCAGCGGCCGAAGAACAGCGCCTCGGCATTTCGAACAAAAATCTTTTCGGCAATCGTGGGATCGTCAATGGCGGCCTGCTCGAGTCTCTATAAGGTCGGTATCGCGAAATACGCCGTCTTCCTGCGACCGCATACTACATTTTCGACCGCGTGGTCATCATGCGCAAGGCGCGGCCGTGGAAAGCGGAGATGCAGGGGACGAGCAGAATCCTGCTCCGTCTTTGCAGTTTCAATTCCATCGATTTGCGGGCATGGTCTCGCGCGATGAGCACAGATTCGTCCGATCTCTTTGGCGCGCTTTTCGAGGCACCGCCCGCGAACCGAACGGTTCCGGTGCTGGTGCCGATGCCGGCGCCCAAACCCTATTCCTATTCGGTGCCGGATGGCATGGCGGTCGAGCCCGGCTCGGTCGTGCAGGTGCCGCTCGGGCCGCGGCAGGTGATCGGCGTCGTCTGGGACGGCGGCGAAGACGGCGTCGATCCGAAGAAGCTTCGGCCGATCAGCCATGTCTTCGACTGCCCGCCGCTTTCCAGGGAGATGCGGGATTTCATCGATTGGGTGGCGACCTATACGCTCTCGCCGCCTGGGCTCGTTGCTCGCATGGCGCTGAGGGCGCCGAACGCCTTCGAGCCGGAACCGATGGTGGAGGGGTTGAAGCTCGTCGGCGGCGAACCGGAACGGATGACGCCGGCGCGCGCCCGGGTGCTCGATACCGCCTCCGACGGCTTTTCCTGGACACGCAGCGGTCTTGCCCATGCGGCGGGCGTCTCGACGAGCGTCGTCGACGGACTGATCACGCTCGGCATTTTTGAGGCGATATTCCTGCCGCCGCCGCCGGTTGTGGCGATGCCCGATCCGGATTTTGCCGCCGCACGTCTCGAAGGGCCGCAGAAGGAGGCAGCCGAAGAGATCGTTACCGACGTCCGCAAGGGCGAATTTTCGGTGTCGCTGATCGACGGGGTGACCGGCTCCGGCAAGACCGAGGTTTATTTCGAGGCGATTGCCGAGACGCTGAAACGTGGCAAGCAGGTGCTGATCCTGCTGCCGGAGATCGCGCTGACGGCCAGTTTCATGGAGCGCTTCCAGGACCGCTTCGGGGCAAAGCCGGCCGAATGGCATTCCGATCTTGCGCCGCGCATGCGCGAAAAGGTCTGGCGCCAGGCGGTGACCGGCGAAGTGCGGGTGGTGGCGGGCGCGCGCTCGGCACTCTTCCTGCCCTTCGAGGATCTCGGCCTGATCATCGTCGACGAGGAGCACGATCCCGCTTACAAGCAGGAGGATCGCGTCTTTTACAATGCTCGCGACATGGCTGTGGTGCGCGGCCGAATCGGCGATTTCCCCGTCATCCTGGTGTCGGCGACGCCGTCGGTCGAAAGCCAGGTCAACGGGCAGAGCGGACGCTACAGCACCGTCCACCTGCCGACGCGTTTCGGCGATGCGGCGATGCCGGACCTGCATCTGGTCGATATGCGCAGGCATGCGCCGGAGCGGAGCGGCTTCCTGTCGCCGGTGCTGATCCGGGCGATCGGCAAGACGGTGGAGAAGCGCGAACAGGCGCTGCTGTTTCTCAACCGCCGCGGTTATGCGCCGTTGACGCTTTGCCGGGTCTGCGGCCATCGGTTCCAGTGCCCGCAATGTTCGAGCTGGCTGGTGGAGCATCGTTTCCGCAAGCAGCTGCAATGCCACCAATGCGGCCATGCCGAGCGCACGCCGGAAGCCTGCCCGGAATGCGGCACGCTCGACCATCTCGTTGCCTGCGGGCCAGGAGTCGAGCGCATCGCCGAAGAGGTGGAACGGCATTTCCCGGAGGCGCGAACGATCGTTCTCTCCTCGGATATTATGGGTGGGGTGAAGCGGCTGCGGCTGGAGCTCGAAGCGATCGCCAAGGGCGAGGCCGATATCGTCATCGGTACCCAGCTTGTCGCCAAGGGGCATAATTTTCCGCTGATGACGCTGGTCGGCATCGTCGATGCCGATCTCGGCCTTGCCAATGGAGACCCCCGCGCGGCCGAGCGCACCTTCCAGCTTTTGTCGCAGGTGACCGGCCGGGCCGGGCGCACCGGCCTGAAGAGCCATGGGCTGCTGCAGACCTATCAGCCGCAGCATCCTGTCATGCAGGCGATCGTATCAGGTGATTCCGACGCCTTCTACGAGCGCGAGATCAGCGAACGCGAACGCGCCGTGCTGCCGCCCTTTGGCAGGCTTGCCTCGATCATCGTTTCGGCCGAAACCCGCCATGATGCTGAAAACCATGCGCGCGGCATGCGCAACGCCGCACCGCAGGTGTCGGGTATCTCGGTGCTCGGCCCGGCCGAAGCGCCGCTCGCGCTGGTACGCGGCCGTCATCGCTTCCGCCTCCTGGTGCACGGCCGGCGGAACTCGGACATGCAGGGGTTCCTGCGGGCGATGCTGTCGCAGTCACCCAAGGAGCGCGGATCGGTGCAGGTGCAGCTGGATATCGATCCGCAGAGTTTTCTCTAGACGCCATTTCCTCCTTTTTCGGCCCATGCCATAAAACACTGATTCATCCGGGTGATTTGGGGCTGACGCATGGAGTTTTATTTTCCGACCGAGCTTGGCGAGCAGCTTGCTTTTTGCTCTGCCGCTTTCACGGCGCTTGCCGGCTTCATCATGATGTTCGCGCCGGGGCAGACTTTCCGTCTTCTCGGTCTGCAGGCGCAGGAGGGGCGGCCGGAAGGTTTCGGCGAGGGACGCTCGATGGGCGGTTTCTATCTCGGTTTCGGCCTGTCGGCGATCCTGCTCGCCCAGGACTGGATCTACATGGCGCTCGGCGCCTCTTTCGCGATGGCTGCCTTTGCCCGTATCATCTCGATCCTGTCCGATAAGGGGAGTAATCTCGTCAACTATTTACTCCTGGTTGTGCAGATTGCTTTGGCCGCGCTACCGCTGCTCTACGTTTTCGGCTTCATCCAGACGTGACTCTCTCTGCCGGCAGACGGCATTTCTGGCCTCCTTCCAGGCCATTGCGCAATTTTGCGAACAGAAAATCATATGAAAGGCATATTCGGGCGTTACGCGTGTTGCGAGTCCGTACATCCTATGTTAGACGGACCCCGAATTTCGGAAGAAGCAAGAGGCTTCTCTTGTGATTTCTGGGGGAAATCAAAACGAATTCAAGATCATAGGTTCGGCGCCCGCCGAGAGCCGGATTTTGGGTTGAAATCAGGGAAATTTGTGCCAGTGGCAGACACGTCCCAGCTTACTTCTGGTGTTGCCGAGCGCTATGCCTCGTCGCTTTTCGAACTGGCGCTCGAGCAGGGCGCCGTCGACAGCGTAACCGCCGATCTTGACCATTTCCAGACGATGCTGGATGAGAGTGCCGACCTGAAGCGTTTCGTCGCAAGCCCGGTTTTCTCCGCCGAAGACCAGTTGAAGGCGATCGTCGCCATCAGCGAGAAGGCCGGCATCAGCGGTTTCTTCGCCAATTTTCTGAAGGTCGTGGCGCGCAACCGCCGCCTGTTTGCCCTGCCGGGCATGATCAAGGCCTTCCGCATCATCGCCGCGAACCATCGCGGTGAAATTTCCGCCGAGGTCACCTCGGCGCATGCGCTTTCGCAAGCGCAGGAAACCGAATTGAAGGTGGCACTCAAGAGCGTTACCGGCAAAGACGTGACGATTGCCGTCACGGTTGATCCGTCAATTCTTGGTGGTCTGATCGTGAAGGTCGGGTCCCGTCAGATTGATACGTCTCTTCGTACCAAACTCTCTACCCTTAAGCTCGCATTGAAAGAGGTTGGCTGATGGATATCCGCGCCGCGGAAATTTCCGCAATTCTCAAAGACCAGATCAAAAATTTCGGCAAAGAGGCAGAAGTCTCGGAAGTCGGCCAGGTTCTCTCCGTCGGTGACGGTATCGCTCGTGTCTATGGTCTGGACAATGTCCAGGCCGGTGAAATGGTCGAGTTCCCGGGCGGCGTCCGTGGCATGGCGCTGAACCTCGAATCCGACAATGTCGGCGTCGTCATCTTCGGCGCTGACCGTGACATCAAGGAAGGCGACACCGTCAAGCGGACCGGCGCCATCGTCGACGTTCCGGTCGGACCTGAATTGCTCGGCCGCGTCGTCGACGCGCTCGGCAATCCGATCGACGGCAAAGGCCCGATCAATGCGACGCGCCGCTCGCGCGTCGACATCAAGGCTCCCGGGATCATCCCCCGCAAGTCGGTTCATGAACCGATGTCGACTGGCCTCAAGGCCATCGATGCGCTGATCCCGGTCGGCCGCGGCCAGCGCGAACTCGTCATCGGCGACCGCCAGACCGGCAAGACCGCGATCCTTCTCGATGCCTTCCTCAACCAGAAGGCCATTCACGACAACGGTCCGGAAGGTGAGAAGCTTTACTGCGTCTACGTCGCCATCGGCCAGAAGCGTTCGACTGTCGCGCAGTTCGTCAAGGTGCTCGAAGAGCGCGGCGCTCTGAAATATTCGATCATCGTTGCCGCCACCGCTTCCGATCCGGCGCCGATGCAGTTCCTGGCTCCGTTTRCCGGCTGCACCATGGGCGAATATTTCCGTGATAACGGCATGCATGCGCTGATCGGTTACGACGATCTGTCCAAGCAGGCCGTATCCTACCGTCAGATGTCGCTTCTGCTGCGCCGCCCGCCGGGTCGCGAAGCCTATCCGGGCGACGTTTTCTACCTGCATTCGCGCCTGCTCGAGCGCGCTGCGAAGATGAATGACGACATGGGCGCCGGTTCGCTGACCGCTCTGCCGGTTATCGAGACGCAGGGTAACGACGTTTCGGCCTTCATTCCGACCAATGTGATTTCGATCACCGACGGCCAGATCTTCCTTGAAACCGATCTTTTCTATCAGGGTATCCGTCCTGCCGTGAACGTTGGTCTGTCGGTTTCCCGCGTTGGTTCGGCGGCGCAGATCAAGGCGATGAAACAGGTTGCCGGCTCGATCAAGGGCGAACTCGCGCAGTATCGCGAAATGGCTGCCTTCGCCCAGTTCGGTTCGGACCTCGACGCTGCGACGCAGCGCCTGCTGAACCGTGGCGCACGCCTGACCGAACTCCTGAAGCAGTCGCAGTTCTCGCCGCTGAAGACGGAGGAACAGGTCGCGGTGATCTTCGCGGGCGTCAACGGCTATCTCGACAAGCTGCCGGTTGCTTCGGTCAGCAAGTTCGAGCAGGGTCTCCTCTCATATCTGCGTTCGGAAGGCACCGCCATCCTCGACGCGATCCGCACGGAAAAGGCAATCAGCGATGATACCAGGGGCAAGCTTACCGCTGCTCTCGATAGCTTCGCAAAGTCTTTCTCGTAATCGGGCCCTAAGTTAGGACGGATCACGGATGCCTTCACTTAAGGATCTGAAAAACCGGATCGCCTCCGTCAAGGCGACGCAGAAGATCACCAAGGCGATGAAAATGGTCGCCGCGGCGAAGCTTCGGCGTGCGCAGGAGGCGGCCGAGGCCGCCCGGCCTTATTCGCAGCGCATGGGYGCGGTTCTGGCGAACATCGCCAAGGCCGTCACCGATGCGGATGGCGCGCCGACACTGATGACCGGTACCGGCAAGGACCAGGTTCACCTGCTGGTGGTCTGCACAGCCGAACGCGGTCTTTGCGGTGGCTTCAATTCGCAAATCGCACGCTTTGCGCGCGAGCATGTCCGCAAGCTGCTTGCCGAGGGCAAGACGGTGAAGATCTTTACCGTCGGCAAGAAGGGTTATGACATCCTTCGCCGCGAATATGCTTCTCTGATCATCGAGCGCAAGGAATTGCGCGACGTCAAGCGAATCGGTTTCGAGAATGCGGACCAGATCGGCAAGCGCGTCATCCAGATGTACGAGGCTGGTGAATTTGACGTCTGCACGCTATTCTATTCCGAATTCAAGTCGGTGATCAGCCAGATTCCAACAGCGCAGCAGCTCATCCCGGCTTCGACGGGCGGAGTACAGAGCGAAGATGCCGCGCATGCAGGTGCCGTCTACGAATATGAGCCGGATCCGGCATCGATCCTCGAAGATCTGATCCCGCGCAATATCTCGGTCCAGGTCTTCCGTGCGCTCCTCGAGAACGTTGCCGGCGAGATGGGTGCGAAGATGAGCGCGATGGATAATGCGACGCGTAACGCCGGTGAGATGATCAACAAGCTGACGCTGAGCTACAACCGCCAGCGTCAGGCGCAGATCACCAAGGAACTCATTGAAATCATTTCGGGCGCGGAAGCGCTCTGAGGTTAGGAAAAGAGGGTCAGAAAATGGCTGAGGCAGCTACCCCCAAGACAGGCTCTGTCGGCAGAGTCACACAGGTTATCGGCGCCGTCGTCGACGTTGCTTTCGAAGGCGAACTGCCGAAGATCCTGAACGCGCTGGAAACCAGCAACAACGGCAATCGCCTCGTTCTCGAAATTGCGCAGCACCTTGGCGAAAACGTCGTTCGTACCATAGCGATGGATTCGACCGACGGTCTCGTGCGCGGCCAGGAAGTCACCGACACGGGCTCTCCGATCATGGTTCCCGTCGGCAATGAGACGCTCGGCCGCATCATGAACGTCATCGGTGAGCCGGTCGACGAAGCAGGTCCGCTGGTTACCGCCCACAAGCGCTCCATCCACCAGGATGCGCCGACCTATGTCGAGCAGTCGACAGAAGCGCAGATCCTCGTCACCGGCATCAAGGTCGTCGACCTTCTCGCCCCGTATGCACGCGGCGGCAAGATCGGCCTCTTCGGTGGCGCCGGCGTCGGCAAGACCGTCTTGATCATGGAACTGATCAACAACGTCGCCAAGGCGCATGGTGGTTACTCGGTTTTTGCGGGCGTCGGTGAACGCACCCGCGAAGGCAACGACCTTTACCATGAAATGATCGAATCGAACGTCAACAAGCACGGTGGTGGCGAAGGCTCGAAGGCTGCGCTGGTTTACGGCCAGATGAACGAGCCGCCGGGTGCGCGCGCGCGCGTTGCTCTGACCGGCCTGACGGTCGCCGAACACTTCCGTGACCAGGGCCAGGACGTGTTGTTCTTCGTCGACAACATCTTTCGCTTCACGCAGGCAGGTTCCGAAGTGTCGGCTCTGCTCGGCCGCATCCCGTCGGCCGTCGGCTATCAGCCGACGCTCGCAACCGACATGGGCCAGATGCAGGAGCGCATCACGACGACAACCACCGGCTCGATCACCTCGGTCCAGGCCATTTACGTTCCGGCCGACGACTTGACTGACCCGGYGCCGGCAACTTCGTTCGCTCACTTGGACGCAACGACGGTTCTGTCGCGCTCGATCGCTGAAAAGGGTATCTACCCGGCCGTCGATCCGCTCGACTCCACGTCGCGCATGCTCGACCCGTTGGTCGTCGGCGAAGAGCATTACGAAGTCGCCCGTAAGGTCCAGTCGACGCTGCAGCGTTACAAGGCCCTCCAGGACATCATTGCGATCCTTGGCATGGATGAACTGTCCGAAGAAGACAAGGTTGCCGTCGCCCGCGCCCGCAAGATCGAGCGCTTCCTGTCGCAGCCGTTCTTCGTCGCCGAAGTTTTCACCGGATCGCCGGGCAAACTGGTTGCTCTTGAAGACACGATCAAGGGCTTCAAGGGCCTCGTCAACGGCGAATATGATCACTTGCCGGAGGCTGCCTTCTACATGGTCGGCTCTATGGACGAAGCTGTCGAGAAGGCCAAGAAGCTCGTAGCTGCTTGATGAGCGACGCGCTAGACGAAATATTCTGCTGCGACTCCCTGAGGGGGGTCGTGGCGGATCTTCCGGAACCAGCTGCTCCCACCGTCTATCGCGCCGATAATGGTGTGCTGATGATGGTGGTAGGTCTTGTCCAGAGCGAGGAAGGCCTCGGCTATCTCGATCAAGCGATACTGCACTGCCCGTTCTGCGGGACAAAATTGCAAGATGCAAAAGCCATAGCCGAGAAGGTAAGTCACTGATGGCTGACAATTTCAACTTTGAGCTCGTTTCACCGGAGCGCCTGCTGCTGTCGGAGATGGTGACTGAGGTCGTCATTCCTGCGACCGAAGGCGAAATGACGGTCATGGCAAACCATGCTCCGACGATGACGACGATCAAGCCTGGTGTCGTAAGCGTGCGTTTCGCCTCCGGTAAGAAACAGGACTATGTGGTGTTCGGCGGTTTTGCTGATATCCTGCCGACCGGCTGTACATTGCTTGCTGAATCTGCAGTTCCGGTCGAAGAACTCCAAAAGGACGAGCTGACCCGCCGCATCGAGGCCGCCCGTAGGGAACTCGAACATGCCGAATTGCACGAGCATAAGTCGAAGCTCGAGCACTTCATCATGGAAATGACGCATCTGAGCGGTATCGTTCAACAGGACTGATCGCAATCGACTATGACGATGAAAGGCGGCTGTAACAGCCGCCTTTTTTGTGTCCGTTCCATCTCTTAGGGGGCGGAAGACAGCGCCACTGGTGGCTTGAAATGAACAAGCGGTGGATATCGCCGCTTTTGCAACGCGCAAAGTTCATCTCAGAAGCCTGTACCGCCGCGCAGCTCGATGACGACCGTCCTGAGCAGTATCTTCAGGTCGAGCAGCAGGCTGAAATTCCTGACATAATAGATATCGCAAGCGATGCGGGCGCGGGCTTGCAGCGATCGCGCCGTCGGGCCCCGCCAACCGCGTGTCTGCGCAAGACCGGTGATGCCGGGGCGCATGATGTGGCGTTGATGGTAGTCCGGCACCAGTTCTTCGTAGAGCTTGCCGGCTGCCCGCATGTTGATGGCGTGGCAGCGCGGGCCGACCAGCGACATCTCGCCCCTGAGGACGTTGAAAAGCTGCGGCAGCTCGTCGATATTGGTCTTGCGGAGCACCGCGCCGATGCTTGTCACCCGGCTGTCGCCCTTGACGGTCTGTTGAACGCCGCTCGGATCACAAGCTTCGGCGCGCATCGACCGGAACTTGAAGACCGTGATCTTCCGGCCGTTCAGCCCCCAGCGGATCTGGCGGAAAAACACCGGACCGCCATCGTCGAGTTTGATGAAAAGAGCGATGGCCAGAAAAAGCGGCGCCAGCACGAGAAGGGCGCTGACTGAGGCGACGATGTCGATCAACCGCTTCATGGCCAGCCGCAACGCCATTTTTCTTTCTACAGGGGAAAAGCTATCCGGCTGGCGAATGTTGGAGTTCGCTATAACCAGGGTCTTGGTTTTGTCCTGACGCTGAGACGGATCGAAGCGTGAATTCGTCTTCGAAGTAAAAGCATTCATTACGCAAGGTCCACAAGTTTAGATGCGATACTGAACAGCAGTGAGACAGATACATGGTCACGTATCGTTTGTCATCGGTATAAATATGAATTTGATAACCCTAAAGACGCCAAAAATGGGAGTATTTCGCGTTAACCTTAATGCCTGTAGTTGCACCTATGGCGAATTTATACTTTGAAAGGAGTAGCCCGATTGGGTAGGCGAGATGTCAGCCGGTTGCCGAGATCGATCGCCGGTTTTTCCAGCAGGAAGTAGCTGAGGCTCGCGACCAGAAGGATGAGCGCCGCCGCCAGCCCGCAAGATTGCAGCCAGCCGGTGACGACATTTTCCGAGGAAAAGCCAAACGAGCCCGGGTCGAGTCTCTGGATCAATATCAGGATGATCTCCTGCCAGATATAGATGCCGAAGGAGATCTTTGCGATGTAGCGGACAGGAGCGTTGTCGAACAGCCTTCCCAGGTGTTGCGAATGGCTGAGCGAAACGAGCGCCGTTGCGACCGCCAGCGGAAAGACCGGAAAACCGTAGGGGATTTCGAGCCAGCCGTAAGCCTCGTCGGAGCCGCCGGGCGATATGACGAGGCGGTAGCCGGCAACGGCGATGGCCAGGAGCGATACAACATCGAACCAGGAGGCGCGCCTTGTTGGGAGCATGACCTCGACGCCCGCGGCAAGCGCGCCGAGCGCGAAGACGGCAAAGAAGCCGATCGGATTATATCTCGGCATCCACTCCTTCGCGCCGCCCTGCAGGCCGTACTGCCAGCCGCGTCCGATGTCGTCGAGCGGAAAGAAGGTCAGGATCAGCATATGGGCGAGAAGTACGGCTGCGATGACGCAAAACCAGGCGAAGCGGGCAAGCAACGGGCGCCGCCTCAGGGGGGGCAAACGAAATAGCAGGAGAAAGCAGATCGGCAGGAGCACATAGCTGGTGACCTCGAAGGCAATCGACCAGAGCGGCCCGTCGGCTTCGACAGGAAACAAGGTACGCCAATGCCACTGGCTCATGAACAGCAGCCCGGAGACGTAGCGGAGCACAATCTCCGGCGTCAGCGGCAGGGCAAGCAGCGTCAGGCTGAGAGCGAAGCCGATGGTGGCGGCGAACCAGAAGCCAGGAGCGATGCGCGCCGCCCTGCGGATCGCGTAATGGCGGAGGCGCGGCATGTCGCCGCCCGCGTCGAGTGCGCGCCAGAAGGGATGGGCAAGAAGAAAGCCGCTGAGCACGAAGAAGATGGCGACGCCGAAATTGCCGAAGCGGAGGATATGTGCGGTCGGTCCGAGTTCGTCAGGGATTCTGCGCATATCCAGCCGCAGCGCGAAGTGGTGGGCGAGCACCAGCAGACAGGCCGTCGCGCGCAGAAAGTCCGCTCCGGCCAGTCTCTCCTGTTGTCGCATCCTGCCTCCCCACCTTGCCCAGAGCATGATGCCGAAAAGTGTGAGCGGTGCTCGGACGACATCATGCACCACTTCCTTGATTTAGATACGGATTCAGCTCTTAGGCCGGAGCGGCCCAAGATCTGAATCCGTATCTGAGATTTTGCAGCGGAAAGCCGCGACGGGCAAGGCAGGGGGTGGGCTCAGTCGAGAAGTTCGTTGGTATAATAGGTGGAAAAGTCCGGCTTCTCCTTGAGTGCGGCGCCATTCGCATCGACCAGAATGCCATTCTCCATCAGGAATCCGCCGAGGGCCCCGGCCTTTGCCGGGTCGAGCTTACCGATCACGCCGGCCTCGGATTTCAGGAAGTGCCCCTCGATCAATGCCTTTTGAGAAGCCTTTACCAGTTCCGTATTCATCAGTGCGCCGTTGCTTCCAGAGATCAGCAGCTCGCAGGCTTCGTCGGGATGGTCGACGGAGTAGGCATAACCCTTTCGTGTCGCCTGGATGAAGGCGCGGGCGTGTTCCCGACTTGCGGAGAGATAGGCGTCGCTTGAGACGATGACCGTCGTCTGTTCGTCGGGAATGCCGTAATCGGAATAGTGGAAGCGGCCGATCTTCCGGTTTTCCAGTTCGGCGGCGATGCCTTCCCAGGTGTAGATCTCCAGCGTGAAATCGATCGAGCCATTGTCCAGCGCCTCGTAGGCGGAGGTGCCGAGGGTGACGGTCTTGACGTCGCCTTTGCCGCCGTCATTGCGGATCATCGCGGAGATCAGCGCGCTCTCCCAGGTACCGCCAAAGCCGCCATAGGTCTTGCCGTCGAGGTCTTTCGGGCTCTTGATGTCGTCGCGTCCGCCCTTGAAGATCAGGCGTGCGGTTTCCGTCTGGACGACGCCGTAGACCATCTTCACGTCACCGCCGCCAGCGCGCTGCGTGAGGGTCTCGATCTCGCTGCTGATGCCGAAATCGGCGACGCCGTTGGACACCAGCGTTCCGGCGCTGGTGTCGGTGAAGGGAAGAATCTCGACATCGAGCCCGGCATCGGCATAGAAGCCCTTCGCCTTGGCGACATAGATGCCGATATGGTTGGTGTTGGGTGTCCAGTCGAGCGCGACGCGAACCTTTGCGGGCGCCGATTGGGCGAGGGCGGTACGGCCGGCGAGGCTTGCCGCGATGGCGGCGAAGATCGTCTGGCGACGAGTGAGAAGCAGCATGGTGACCTCCTCAGGTCTCTAGAGCATGATGCCGAAAAATGTGAGCGGTTTTCGGACGACATCATGCTCTAACTCTTTAAATCAGAACAGGATTCAGATTTGAGGCCGACCGGCCTAAAATCATCCTGTTTTAGCGGATGAAGCAGGGTTTGCAGGATTTCGGTTTCGATCGCCTGGGCCGCCGGCGAGCCGAGATCGGCAATGCTTCTCGGGCGGGGCAGGGGAACGCGGAATTCGCGGATGATACGCGCCGGACGGGCCGAAAGCACGTAGATACGGTCGGAGAGGAACACGGCCTCGCGAACATCGTGGGTGATCAGCAGCGCCGTCCAACGGTGTTCGGTCCACATGCCCTGCAGCCATTCCTGGATCTGCGTGCGCGTCAGCGCGTCCAGCGCGCCGAAAGGCTCGTCGAGCAGCAGCATGTCCTGGGTCTGGACGACGGTGCGCAGCAGCGCGGCGCGCTGGCGCATGCCACCTGACAGCTCGGAGGGATAGTGGTGTTCGAAGCCGGCAAGGCCGAAGCTCTCGAACAGCGGCGCGACGGCGGCGCGGGCCGCGCGGCGGCTCATGCCTTTCACCTCGAGACCGAGTGCCGCATTGTCGATGATCCGGCGCCAGGGCATCAGCGCATCGCGTTGCGGCATGAAGGCGAAGGAATGCGGCGCCTGTTCCAGCGGCACGCCCTTAAAAAGCATGGTGCCGGCATCGGGGCGCAGTGCCTGGGTCAGCAGTCGCAGCACCGTCGATTTTCCGGAGCCGGAGGGGCCGACGATCGAAACGAACTCGCCGTCTGCGACGGCGAGCGAAATATCGCCCAGCACCTTCATGCCGTCGAAGGACTTCGAGATATTGTGCAGTTCAACCATTGCATCGCTCATCGGCGCCGCTCCGCGGTTGGCTGCCAGGGCATGACGAGGCGCTGGATCAATAGCGTCGCTCCGAAGAGGCAGAGTGTCAGGACGGCGCTGATGACGACGGCGGCGAGCACGAGATCGGGACGGAAATTGTTCTTGGCGTTGAGGATATAGATGCCGAGGCCGCGGGCGGCGCCGGCATATTCGGCAAAGATCGCGCCGACGACGGCATAGGTGATCGAGATCCGCAGGCCGGCGAAGAAATAGGGCAGCGAGGAGGGAAGCCGTGCCAGGCGGAAAATGCGCCAGCGGCTCGCTTTCATCGAATTCAGCAATTCGGCGATGTCGCGGTCAGTCGATTCATAGCCCTGCAGCAAGGCGACGAGCAGCGGGAAGAAGGTGACGAGCGCCACCAGCAGGATCTTCGGCAACAGGCCGAAGCCGAACCAGAGGACGACGAGGGGCGCGATCGCCACCAGCGGCAGGGTCTGGCTGGCGATGAAGATCGGCAGCAATGCCCGGCGCATGAAGGGCACGAAATCCATGAGGATCGAGGCGGCGAAGGCGAAGGCCAGCGACAGCGCGAAACCTCCGAGTGTCGCGCCGAGCGTCGGCCAGGTGTTTGATATCAGCGCCTCGCGGTTCAGCCAGCCCTGGATGACGATGCGCGAAGGCGCCGGCAGGATGGAAGGTTTGATACCGGAAAGATCGACATAGAGTTCCCATGCCGCCAAAAAGACGCAGCCGGCCAGCAAGGCGGGTATGCCCCGGTAGAGAGCGGCGCGGTGCGCGGCAAGGCGCGAAGCCGATGGTTGTGGCAGTGTCATCAGCGTTCGATTTCAGGCTTTCGTCGGGCTATTGGCAGACGCCGTGATGTCGAGGGTAACATGTCCTCGGGGTCGCCGAAGCGATAGAAGGCCTCACGAATGGTTGCGAAGACGGCACCGGCATCGCCAGAAAGCCTGGTGCAGAAATTCTTGGCACGGTCGAAGGTGCCGGAGCGCTTCAGGAAGTCGATGCAGCCATAAATCTCGTCCATATGGGTACCGGTTCCCATGACGTAGAGCGAGAATTGCGCAGCGGTCGGCTGGCCGGTCTCGGTGGTGGTTTCAACGGCGGCAAGTGCGGCTGTTATACGTTCGGCAAGCGGCTCCGCCTGACCGAGGGAAGGATTGACGCCGCAGATGACGTCGTCGGGCTCGCCGGGGCAGCCACGTGAAACGGCGGCGGACAGGACGCAATGCTCGCCGGTCTTCGCAGCGGCAACGAATAGATCGTGCATGGCGGCGAAGAGAATGTCAGGCGGGCCGACCAGCAGCGTGGAGATGTCATCGGTCTCGATGCGCAGCCGGTCGCGATAGGGGTCGAGCGCCTTGACGGCATCAAGAATGATGCCGACGAAATTGCCGGACATCGGATAGAGTGACACCTGTGCGCCTGAGAACATCTGAACCTCGCTCCGCTGGCATTACCCAGATCAGCTTTGAAGGGTCCAGAGGCTTGCACCTCACATCTCAGCCCCGGCGATACGGAGCTCCCCTGTTATTTGCGCGGAAACTATCACCGGGGTTTCCTCCCCGCAACAGCAAAATTGCGAACCCGTCTGCGCGGTCGGGATGGACCTGATGCGACGGGAAACACCCGGACGGAGGTCCTGTCCGGGTGTTCCCAATGGTTCCGTACCTGCCGGGAACGGAACCGGAGCTCTCTGCCTCAGGCGGCTAGCGCATAACCCCGAAAATCGGAATCGATTTTCGGGGTTATGCGCAGATTCAAAGTAATAGAGCGTCCTTAGCGCGTCCGAAAAGACGCGCGGCGCTCTGTGTCGGTATAGGGACGATCGCTGCGGGCAGTGACGAGCGCCTGCGTCCACCATTCCAGCCTCGCCATCATCCGATCGAGCAAACGCATTGCGTCGGCGGGATTGTCGAGCCGCCCGTCTGTGTCGAAGCGGTTCCAAGGTGCGGCAAAGCTGACCGAATCGCGGATCGTCACGGCGTGGAGTTCGGCAAAGACGAGCCGCAGCTGTTCGACGGCGCGCAGGCCGCCAGATATGCCGCCATAGGAAACGAAGGCGACCGGCTTGCCCTGCCAGGGCTCGAAGAAGAAATCGATGATCGACTTCAACGAGGCGGTGAAGCTGTGATTGTATTCCGGCGTGACGATGATGAAGGCGTCGGCCATGCCAAGCCGTCCGGCGAGCCTGTCGATTTCGGGGTGCGTCATGTCACGGTTGGCCGGCAGCGCGAAATCCAGCGGGTCGATGATGTCGATATCAAATTGCGGGAAGCGGACGAGCTCCTGCGTCAGCCATTTGACCACCCGGTCGCAGATGCGGCCCTCTCTCGTGCTCCCATAGATGACAGCCAGCCTGGTGGGTGTTTTCACGCGTCGCTCCTTGTTGCGATTGGACTTTACGATTGCAGGAGCCAAGGGTATAAAACCTCAACTAATATTGAGGTCAAGAGGTGATGGATACAATTCCTGCGGCGCCGCTCGGCAAGCTCCTGACGGTCGGTGAAGTGGCAGAGCGCAGCGGCCTGGCCGTCTCGGCGCTGCATTTTTACGAGACCAAGGGGCTGATCTCGAGCATCCGCTCCCGCGGCAACCAGCGGCGCTATGGCCGCGATGTGCTGCGCCGGCTCGGCATCATCAAGGTGGCGCAGCGTGTCGGCATTCCGCTTTCGGAAATCCAGGCGGCGTTCGAGTCCCTGCCGCAGGGACGCACACCGACCGTCGCCGACTGGCAGACGCTGTCGGCGCGCTGGAAGGATGATCTCGACGCCCGAATCAGGCGGCTTAGCCTGCTGCGCGACCGTCTGACAGGCTGCATCGGCTGCGGCTGCCTGTCGATCGAAAGCTGTCCGTTGCGCAATCCCTGCGACCGGCTCGGCAAGGAGGGGCCAGGCGCGCGGCTTCTGGAGACCGAAAACTAGAAGGCTGGAACTTCTTGGGAAGAGCAGTTTCCGGGGTGAGACCAAGTCTCTCCCGGGAAAGATCGATGCGCGCCTTTCTTTCGGTCGGCGTGCTCATATGTTAAGGGCGAGTGACGCAACCGGCGGCACTGTCCGCGAGGAGGACGGCTTCGTGTTTCATCCCAGACTGTTCGAAAATCGCAATGTGGTCGTGACCGGCGCCGGTCGCGGCATCGGCCTTGAAGTGGCCCGGCAGTTCCTGGACTGCGGCGCGAAAGTAATCGTCCATACCGGGCGCAAGCCGGGACGCGACCTCCCGGATTTCCTGCTGACGGCTGAATCTGAAAGACGGGCGCTGCTGCTGCATGCCGATTTCTCCGCAGTCGGTGGCGCAGCGCAATTTGCTGAAGATGCTCTCGCCTTCTTCGACAGGGTCGATGTGCTCGTCAACAATGCCGGTACCATGCTTGGCCGTTTTCCCGCTGCCACGCTCACCGACGCAGAATATGAGGCGGTCGTGCGGCTCAACCAGACATCGGTGGTGGCGCTGACACGCGCGCTGCTGCCGGCATTGAAGGCGGCTGAAGGCGCTGCCATCGTCAACACGGTTTCGATTTCGGCGCTGACCGGCGGCAGCCCCGGCTCCTCGATCTATTCGGCTTCGAAAGCCTTCGTTGCGACCTATTCCAAGGCGCTTGCCCGTGAGCTTGCACCGGACGGAATCCGCGTCAATTGCGTGTCACCGGGAACGATCGAGACGGAATTCCATGAGCGCTATTCCTCCCGCGAAAAGCTGGAACAGACGAGAAAATCCATCCCCCTGCAGCGGCTCGGCACGGCGGAGGACTGCGCTCCCGCCTATCTGTTCCTGGCGGCTCCCTCGCTCTCGGGCTACATCACCGGACAGGTGATCGAGATCAACGGCGGTCAGCTTATCTGCTGATTTGTTTGGACCTTTTTTGGCATTTCATCACTTTTGACCAATTCGCTTGTGCGAATATGCTATTGTGCTGATCTACCTCATCGCCTCCCTTCCGAGATAATACCGAATGCCGTTGCCCAAACCCGAGCCGGGGATGACCGGCCAGGAATTGCACAAACTCGCTGGAAAAGCCCACGAAGCGAGCGATCTGCTGAAAGCGCTAGCGCACCAGACCCGACTTCTGATCCTCTGCATACTGGCGAACGAGGAGCGGACGGTGAGTGAAATCGAGAACATCCTCGGCATACAGCAGGCAATGGTCTCGCAGCAGTTGGCGCGTTTAAGGCTCGAAGGCCTGGTCCATACGCGCCGTCAGGGCAGGCTGGTCTATTACAGCATCGGCAATGTCAGCGTGCTTGCCTTCCTCGAATCGCTGTTCGATCTTTTTCCGGCTGCAGAAAACAGTTAGCGATCGCCCTTGCGGAGCACGGCTGCTGCGTCAAAGATGAACTGACCCGGATGATGTCATGCCGGATCGGGAGACCGGATGATCGACAAGCTGGAATTCTTCATCGCCCTTGCCAATGAAAAGCATTTTGGCCGCGCCGCGGAGGAGTGCGGGATCTCGCAGCCGACGCTTTCGGCTGCCATCCGGCAGCTCGAGGATCAGCTTGGCGTCATGCTGGTGCAGCGCGGTTCGCGGTTCCAGGGGCTGACGCCGGAAGGGCAGCGCGTGCTCGAATGGGCCCGACGCATCGTCGGCGATGCCCGCACCATGCGCGAAGAGATGCGCGCCGCGCGCCGCGGCCTTTCCGGCCACATCCGCCTCGCCGCTATTCCGACCGCGCTCGCCATGCTTTCGCGCATCACCACGCCTTTTCAGGAGCGGCATCCCGGCGTGACCTTTTCGATCGTCTCGCGGAATTCGCTGCAGGTGCTGAGCATGCTCGAAAACCTCGAAATCGATGCCGGCATCACCTATCTCGAAAACGAGCCGCTCGGCCGCGTCACGACCGTTCCCCTCTATGCCGAGCGCTATAATCTGATCACGGCTGCAGGCAGTCCGCTATCCGATCGCGACAACGTGACTTGGCGGGAGATCGGCGATCTTCGGCTTTGTCTATTGACTGCCGACATGCAGAACCGTCGGATCATCAACCGCCACTTGACGGAAGCGGGCGCCACAGCGCATCCGACGCTCGAATCCAACTCGATGATCGTGCTGTTCTCGCATGTCAGGACTGGACGCTGGGCGAGCATCATGCCGCGCAATGTGGCCAAATCCTTTGGATTTCCAGTGGAAATCCGCATGATCCCGATCGTCGAGCCGGAGGCGCATCATCTGGTCGGCCTTGTTGCGCCTTATCGCGAGCCCTTTACGCCGCTTGTATCGGCCTTGCTGCACGAGGCGAGGGTGCTCGTGCAAGACGAAGAACTCTGATAGAAAAAACCTATCAAGCAACGAGATAGCTTTATTGATCACCGGCTGCTTCCCTGAAATGGTAGTTGCGGAATAGCACTCGGCCGGGGGAGGCCCGCTATTCCGCAACGAGCAAGCCGCCGGGAGGGCTGCCTTATGACCATTCATATCGCCGAAGGCGATATTGCAGCGCGCACCCGAGCCATCGTCGCCGATCTTCGATTTCTCGAAGGGCCGCTGCTTCCCATTCTGCACGAGGTTCAGCAGGAATTCGGCTATGTGCCGCAGGAAGCCATGCCCGTCATCGCGGAGGAATTGAACCTCTCGCGTGCCGAGGTGCATGGCGTGGTGACCTTCTATCACGATTATCGCGACCATCCCGCCGGCCGGCACGTGCTGAAGCTCTGTCGCGCCGAAGCCTGTCAGTCGATGGGTGGCGATGCGCTGGCCGAACGCGTCAAGGCGCTGCTCGGCATTGATTTTCATCAGACGACGCTCGATGGCGGCGTGACGCTGGAGCCGGTCTACTGTCTCGGGCTCTGCGCCTGCGCGCCGGCGGTGATGCTTGACGGCGAGCTCTATGGACGGGTCGACGATCAGACGGCGGCGGAACTCGTCGCGGAGGTACGTCGATGACGGTGAGGATATATGTTCCGCGCGATGCCGCAGCGCTGGCGCTCGGGGCCGAAAAGGTGGCAAAGGCGATTGCCCAGGAGATCGCCGCCCGCGGCTTCGATGCCGAGATCGTGCGCAACGGCTCGCGCGGAATGTTCTGGCTGGAGCCACTGGTCGAGATCGAGGTAGCCGGAAAGCGCATCGGTTATGGACCCGTGAAGTCCAAGGATGTGGCTGATCTGTTCGATGCCGGGATGATTGATGGAGGCGAGCATCGACTCTGTCTCGGGGAGGTTGAAGACCTCCCGTTCCTCAAGGAGCAAACTCGCCTGACCTTCGCCCGTTGCGGCGTCACCGATCCGCTTTCGCTGGCGGATTACGAGGCGCATGGCGGTCTTGCCGGCCTTCGCCGCGCCGTTTCGATGACATCAGCCGAAATCGTCAAGGAAGTCACCGATTCCGGCCTGCGCGGACGCGGCGGCGCCGGCTTTCCCACAGGCATCAAGTGGAAGACCGTTCTCGATGCCGCCGGCGAACGTAAATATATCGTCTGCAATGCCGATGAGGGCGACAGCGGCACTTTTGCCGACCGGATGATCATGGAGGGCGATCCCTTCGTGTTGATCGAGGGCATGGCGATATCAGGGCTGGCGACCGGGGCGACCAAGGGTTTCGTCTATACGCGTTCGGAATATCCGCATGCGATCGCTGTCATGACCGAGGCCGTCGGCCTCGCGCGCCAGGTCGGTATCCTCGGACCATCGGTGCTCGGATCCGGCCGCGCCTTCGATATTGAGGTGCGCACCGGCGCCGGCGCCTATGTCTGCGGTGAGGAGACGGCGCTGCTGAACAGTCTCGAGGGCAAGCGCGGCATCGTGCGCGCCAAGCCGCCGCTGCCGGCGCATAAGGGGCTGTTTAACTGTCCGACCGTCATCAACAACGTGATCTCGCTGGCTTCGGTGCCCGTCATCATGGAAAAGGGTGCGGCCTTCTACCGCGATTTCGGCATGGGCCGCTCACGCGGCACCATCCCGCTGCAGATTGCGGGCAATGTCAGATATGGCGGCCTCTTTGAGACGGCCTTTGGTCTTTCGCTCGGAGATATCGTCGACAAGATCGGTGGCGGTACAGTGACGGGACGGCCGGTCAAAGCCGTGCAGGTCGGCGGACCGCTCGGCGCCTATTTCCCGCGGGCACTGTTCGACACGCCGTTCGATTACGAATCCTTCGCCGCCAAGGACGGGCTTATCGGCCATGCCGGCATCGTCGTTTTCGACGACACGGCCGATATGCTGAAGCAGGCGCGTTTCGCGATGGAATTCTGCGCCGTCGAAAGCTGCGGCAAGTGCACGCCCTGCCGCATCGGCTCGACGCGCGGCGTCGAGACGGCCGATAAGATCGCCCGCGGTATCGAGCCGGAGAAGAACCGGGTGCTGCTTGCCGATCTCTGTAACACGATGAAGTTCGGCTCGCTCTGTGCGCTGGGTGGTTTCACGCCCTATCCTGTCATGAGCGCCATGACGCATTTCCCGGAGGATTTTTCGCCGGCACCTCTGGTGGAGGCGGCGGAATGACGAGTTTTTCATGGAACGCCTGCGCTGACGTCACCATCTCAAGCAAGGAGACCCATCATGTCTCTCATCCATGAAATCGACTATGGCACCCCGGCTTCGAAGTCCGAGGCCATGGTGACGCTCACCATCGACGGACAGCAGATCAGCGTGCCGGAGGGCACCTCCATTATGCGCGCCTCGATGGAGGCCGGCATCAAGGTGCCGAAGCTCTGTGCCACCGACATGGTCGACGCTTTCGGCTCCTGCCGGCTCTGCCTCGTCGAGATCGAGGGCCGCAACGGCACACCCTCCTCCTGCACGACGCCGGTGGCGGCGAACATGGTGGTGCACACGCAGACGGGGCGGCTGAAGGATATCCGCCGCGGCGTGATGGAACTCTATATTTCCGACCATCCGCTCGACTGCCTCACCTGCGCGGCCAACGGCGATTGCGAATTGCAGGACATGGCGGGCGCCGTCGGCCTGCGCGATGTGCGCTACGGCTATGAGGGCGACAACCACGTCAAGGTGCGCAGCAACGGCGACATCAATCTGAAATGGATGCCGAAGGACGAATCCAATCCCTACTTCACCTATGATCCCTCCAAGTGCATCGTCTGTTCGCGCTGCGTGCGCGCCTGCGAGGAAGTGCAGGGCACCTTCGCGCTGACGATCGAGGGCCGTGGCTTCGGCTCACGCGTTTCGCCCGGCATGCACGAGCATTTCATCGATTCCGAATGCGTGTCCTGCGGCGCCTGCGTCCAGGCCTGCCCGACGGCGACGCTGACGGAGAAATCGGTGATCCAGATCGGCCAGCCGGAGCATTCAGCCGTGACCACCTGCGCCTATTGCGGCGTCGGCTGTTCTTTCAAGGCGGAGATGCGCGGCGAGGAACTGGTGCGCATGGTGCCGTGGAAGGACGGTCAGGCCAATCGCGGCCATTCCTGCGTCAAGGGCCGCTTCGCCTATGGCTATTCCACCCACAAGGACCGCATCCTCAATCCGATGATCCGCGAAAAGGTCAGCGATCCCTGGCGGGAGGTCAGCTGGGACGAAGCCTTCGCGCATGTGGCGATGGAGTTCCGCCGCATCCAGTATCAATACGGCCGCGAGGCGATTGGCGGCATCACCTCGTCGCGCTGCACCAATGAGGAAACTTATCTGGTGCAGAAGCTGATCCGCGCCGGCTTCGGCAACAACAATGTCGATACCTGCGCCCGCGTCTGCCATTCGCCGACCGGCTACGGCCTCGGCCAGACGTTCGGCACGTCGGCGGGCACGCAGGATTTCGACAGCGTCGAGCATTCGGATGTCGTCGTCGTCATCGGCGCCAATCCGACCGACGGGCATCCGGTGTTCGGCTCGCGGCTGAAGAAGCGGCTGCGCCAAGGCGCCAAGCTCATCGTCATCGATCCGCGCCGCACCGATATCGTCCGCTCGCCGCATATCGAGGCGTCGTATCACCTGCCGCTGAAGCCCGGCACCAATGTCGCGGTCATGACGGCGCTGGCGCATGTGATCGTCACCGAAGGCCTCTTTGACGAGGTGTTCATCCGCGAGCGCTGCGACTGGTCGGAGTTCGAGGATTGGGCGGCCTTTGTCGCCGAACCGCAGCACAGTCCCGAGCAGACCGAGATCTTCACCGGCGTGCCGGCGGCGGATCTGCGCGGCGCGGCAAGGCTCTATGCCAAGGGCGGCAATGGTGCGATCTATTACGGCCTCGGCGTCACCGAACACAGCCAGGGCTCGACCACGGTCATCGCGATCGCCAACCTGGCGATGGCGACCGGCAATATCGGCCGTCCCGGCGTCGGCGTGAACCCACTGCGCGGCCAGAACAATGTGCAGGGCTCCTGCGACATGGGTTCCTTCCCGCACGAACTGCCGGGCTACCGGCACATTTCCGACGATGCGACGCGTGACATCTTCGAAAAGCTCTGGGGCGTGAAGCTCAACAACGAGCCAGGCCTGCGTATTCCGAACATGCTGGATGCGGCAGTCGACGGCTCCTTCAAGGGCATCTACATCCAGGGTGAAGACATCCTGCAGTCCGATCCCGATACCAAACATGTCGCGGCGGGGCTTGCGGCGATGGAATGCGTCGTCGTGCAGGATCTGTTCCTCAACGAGACCGCCAATTACGCCCATGTCTTCCTGCCGGGCTCGACCTTCCTCGAGAAGGACGGCACCTTCACCAATGCGGAGCGCCGCATCAACCGCGTGCGCAAGGTGATGTCGCCGCGCAACGGCTATGGCGACTGGGAAGTGACGCAGAAGCTTGCCCAGGCGATGGGGCTCGACTGGCATTATACCCATCCGTCCGAGATCATGGACGAGATCGCTGCGACGACGCCGAGTTTCGCGATGGTCTCCTACGACTATCTCGATAAAATGGGCTCGGTGCAGTGGCCCTGCAACGAGAAGAACCCGCTCGGCTCGCCGATCATGCATGTCAATGGCTTCGTGCGCGGCAAGGGCAAGTTCATCCGCACCGAATATGTAGCGACCGACGAGCGTACCGGCCCGCGCTTCCCGCTGCTGCTGACAACCGGCCGCATCCTCAGCCAGTACAATGTCGGGGCGCAGACGCGGCGGACCGAGAATGTCATCTGGCACGCGGAAGACCGGCTGGAAATCCATCCACACGATGCCGAGCAGCGCGGCGTTCGCGATGGCGACTGGGTGAAACTCGGCAGCCGCTCCGGCGACACGACGCTCAGGGCGCTGATCACCGATCGCGTCGCGCCGGGTGTCGTTTATACGACCTTTCATCATCCCAATACGCAGGCGAACGTCATCACCACCGATTTCTCCGACTGGGCGACGAACTGCCCGGAATACAAGGTGACGGCGGTGCAGGTCTCGCCCTCCAACGGGCCGAGTGAATGGCAGCTGGAATATGACGAGCAGGCGCGGCAATCACGCCGCATCGCTGGCAAGCTCGAGGCGGCGGAGTGACGATGCGGGAGCGGCTCGGTAAGCAGGAACGCGCATCATGACCTTCACCGTCACCGCCCGTGCTCTCGAAACCGCCCGCCGCAACGGTATTGTGCACACGAGCTCTCGCATCGTGCCGGAAGAAGTGCCGATCGCTTTTTCCTATGGCGGCAGTTCGCATGCGGTGATGATGGCAACGCCTGCGGATCTCGAGGATTTCGCCGTCGGATTCAGTTTGACCGAAGGGATCATCGCCGGGCCGGCGGAGATATCGGGCGTCGAGGTTATCGAGGGTGAGCAGGGGATCGATGTGCAGGTGAGCCTGGTCGATGACGTCGCTGATCGGCTGCGGGCACGGCGCCGCAGCATGGCGGGGCCGGTCGGCTGCGGGCTCTGCGGCATCGAATCGATCGAACAGGCGGTACGGCCGGTGCCTGATGTTTCGACATCCCCGCTGGTGCTGTCGCATGCGAATATCGTCCGCGCCGTTTCGCTTCTGAACGAGGCCCAGCCGCTGCATCGCGAAACACGGGCGGTGCACGGCGCCGGGTTCTATCTTCCCGACAGAGGGCTGATTGCCGTGCGCGAAGATGTCGGCCGGCACAATGCGCTGGACAAGCTCTGCGGCGCCGTCATCCGCGCCGGTGAAAGAGGTGGCGACGGCGCCGTCGTCGTCACCAGCCGGCTTTCCGTCGAGATGGTGCAGAAGGCGGCGATCCTCGGCAGCCCTGTGCTTATCGCCATTTCCGCGCCGACGGCTCTCGCCATCCGCACGGCCGAAGAGGCCGGCATGACGCTCGTCGCGCTGGTGCGCGGCGAGGATTTCGAGATCTTCACTCACCCGCACCGCATCTCGCCCGGAAGCATTGCCGATGTCGCATGATACCAAAACCAAGCTCGTCTATATGGCAAACCAGATCGCCACCTTCTTCAAGAGCCAGCCGGAAAGCGAGGCCGCGCAGGGGGTCGCCACCCATATCAACAAATTCTGGGACCCGCGCATGCGGCGGCAGTTGTTCGAAATTCTGGAGAATGAGGAAAACGGCCTGGATGCACTCGTGCTTCAGGCCGTTCCTCTTATCCGAAAGCCGGAGCCGGTAACACACTAGAGCGCGTCGCATCTTTTAGATTGGCTCCTCGTGCTTTAGGTCGTTATTTAAAACGCATGTCGTTACCGCAAAACCGCTGCACACTTTTGCGCGACATGCTTAGATTCAGTAATCAGGATCGGCCCATGCGGGAGGGGAGGCAGGAAGCAACCTGCCTGCGCATGCGCCGGTGACAGTAAGTCTGAATCAAGCCAAGTCTCAATCAACCCAGGCCTGAATCAAGGAGGAGTCGTTCATGACTGCAGCGGAAACACGGACAGATGGGGCGTTGGCGGGGGTAGGCCTGCTCGATCGTGAAAGGATCGTCGCAATCATGCGTCGCGCTTTTATCTTCGTATACAACGCAGTCTGATCAAAGTGCCGCCTGGCTGCGGCACGGTAAAATGGCGATATGCGGGAAGACTGGGATCAGAACTCTTCCCAGCTCTGGGCGGTTGCCGCGGCAGTCCCGTGCGCCTTTGCGACACGTGAAACAAGATGCAGCGCCGGTGAGCCCGTCTGTCTTGCCTCATGCCTGCCTGTGGTCTGGGTCTGGCCTGGCAGACGGAACCTCGTCAGCAGAACACGCAGCGTTTCGGCCTCTCTCGCAAGGCTGTGGCTGGCAGCGGTGCTCTCCTCGACCATGGCGGCATTCTGCTGGGTTGCCTGATCCAGCGTATTGACCGCCTGGTTGATTTCCTTGAGGCCGGTTGCCTGCTCCCTGGAGGCTTCGACGATGGCGACGACGTTGCCGTCGATATCGCCGACCTGGGCGACGATCTCCTCGAGCGCTTTACCGGTTTGGCCGACGAGGCCGACGCCGTTCCTGACATGCTCGCCCGACGTGTTGATCAGCGTCTTGATCTCCTTGGCGGCGTTAGCGGAGCGCTGGGCGAGCTCCCTGACCTCCTGGGCCACTACGGCGAAGCCCTTGCCGGCTTCGCCGGCGCGGGCTGCCTCGACGCCGGCATTCAATGCCAGGAGATTGGTCTGGAAGGCGATATCGTCGATGACGCCGATGATGTTGGTGATTTCGCGGGAGGACTGTTCGATCTGGCCCATGGCGGCGACGGCATTGCGGACCACGATACCGGACTGCTCGGCGCCCTGCTTGGTCATGGCGACAAGGCGGCCGGCCTCATCGGCGCGACGGCTGGAATCGTTGACAGTCGTGGTGATCTCTTCCAGCGCGGCTGCGGTTTCTTCGATGGATGCGGCTTGCTGTTCCGTCCGCTTGGAGAAGGAGTCCGCCGATGCGCCAATCTCGCGTGAGCCGGAGGCGATCGCGCTGGCATTCTCGCCGATCGTCTTCATCGTCTCGGCAAGACCTTTGATTGCGGTGTTGAAATCGTGCCGCAACTGTTCCATCGACGGGACGAAGGGCGTGTCCACCGTCCGTGTCAGATCACCTTCGGACAGCTGGCGCAGCGCGCCACCAAGCAGTGAAATCGCGCTCATGCGTTGGGTGACGTCGGTTGCGAACTTCACGACCTTGTAGACCTTGCCGTCGGCATCGACGATCGGGTTATAGGCAGCCTGGATCCAGATTTCGCGGCCGTCCTTGCCGAAGCGGACGAATTCGTTGGCAATGAATTCGCCATTGGCAAGACGGCGCCAGAAGCTGCCGTAATCCTCGGTGCTGACATAGGCCGGATCGCAGAATATGCTGTGATGCTTGCCGGAGATCTCGGCCAGGGAGTATCCCATGGCTTTGCAGAAATTCTCATTCGCGGTCAGGATCTCGCCCTTCGGGGTGAATTCGATCGCCGCCTGCGAACGCGAGATCGCCTCCAGCTTGCCGGAATCCTCGACCGCCTGCTTCTTGGCGGCAGTGATGTCGGCCGCGAATTTCACCACCTTGAATGGCTTGCCGCCCTTAAGAACAGGATTGTAGGAAGCCTGGATCCATATCTCTCTGTTGCCCTTGGCGAGACGCTTGTAAGCACCGGCATCATATTCGCCACGCCCGAGCCGTGCCCAGAAGGCACGATATTCAGGCGTTGCCGTATAGGCCGGCTCGCAGAACATGCTGTGATGCTTGCCGACGATCTCGCTCAGGCGATAACCAAGTGCATTGCAGAAATTCTCGTTCGCCGTGAGGATATTTCCCTTGAGGTCGAATTCGATAATCGCCTGCGATTTGGAAATGGCATTGAGAATATATTTCGAATCGGAAGATAGACCAAACATTCCCGTCCCTCTGAAATGCACAGTTTTCTGCTGCTTCGTCTGGCAAGGCGAAGCCGATCGGACAAGGAATGCCGGTGATGAGAAGACAGACAGTACTGGTTGTCATTCCCAGATTGGCGGAAAACGTGTCATCCTTGAGTATCCCATGATGACGGAACGTGGTTAATTTCCGGTATAGAAGCTGTTTCTAATCAAAAGCGCCAAGGCGGATGGTGGCGGCCGAGGCTTGCTCGCGATGCGCAACAAAAAACCGCCCGTGTGGGCGGTTTTTATTGAGAATTATATTGGCCGATCAGGCCRCCAGTTCATCCGTCTCGTTTTCCTTGAACATCTTGGCGAGGTTCAGGAAGCAGATCATTCCGTTTTCCGAGGCAATGATACCTTCGCAATAAGCGCGGTCGAAGGAGGCGGTCACCTCGGGCACCGGCTGGACCTGGCTGGAGGAGATGGTGAGGATATCCGAGACGCGGTCGACAAGCATGCCGATGACCATGCTGTGAACTTCGGCGACGACGATGGCGCTGCGCTCATTGGCGACCGTGCTTTTCATGCCGAGTTTGAAAGCAAGATCGATGATCGGGATCACCGAGCCGCGCAGGTTCATGACACCGATGACATCGGCCGGCGCATGCGGGATCGGCGTCGACGGCGCCCAGCCGCGGATTTCGCGGATGGTCGTGGTCTTGACGCAGAATTCCTGGTCATGCAGGCGGAAGGCAATAATTTCGAGCGTATCGCCGCTGAAGTTAGTCGAATTGATCGTGGCCATTAGAATTCTTCCCAACTATCGTAAGCCAGGGCAGAAGCGGATGCGCCACCATTGGCGCGGCCAAGCTTTGCCCTCATACCACGCGATGGCTTTGCGCTCGGCGAAGCATCGTTACGGTTATCGACGACATTAGCGAAAGAGTGTTGCCCAAATCTAAATCGGGAGACGCGATTGCGAAGGTTTTTAATCTCGGATGAAAACCAGGCGGTTTTGCTGTCGATCTCTTCCAGCCGATCTCCGGCTTTCGGGATCTTCCATGCACGTTCGAGATCGTGAAGAAGAATTGCGCCGATTTACTCAGCCTATCGTCTTCTCAATCTGCGAGACTGCCCAATCCACCTGCTCTTTGGTGATGACCAGCGGCGGAGCGAGGCGAATTGTGTGGTCGTGGGTATCCTTGGCGAGAAGGCCGCGCTCTTTCAGCGCATGGCAATATTGCCGTGCGCCGCCGGCTTCGGGTTCCAGTTCGATGGCCATCATCAGGCCACGGCCGCGCACGTCCCTGACGATGTTCGAGCGGATCGACCCGAGGCCTTCGAGGAAGTAGTCGCCCATGACAGCGGCGTTCTCGATCATGCCCTCTTCCGTCAGCACCTTGAGCGCGGCACGCGCCACTGCGCAGGCGAGTGGATTGCCGCCGAAGGTCGAGCCGTGTTGGCCGGGCTGCAGCACGCCCAGAACTTCGGAATTCGAAAGCACGGCCGACACGGGATAGAAGCCGCCGGACAGCGCCTTGCCGATCAGCGTCACGTCGGCCTCGATGCCTTCGTGCTCCTCCGCCAGCAGCTTGCCGGTACGGCCGAGGCCGGTCTGGATCTCGTCGAGGATGAGGGTGACGTTGTTTGCCGTGCAGAGTTCGCGGATGCGGGTGAAATAACCTGCTGGCGGAATGATGACGCCGGCTTCCCCTTGAATCGGCTCGATCAGGGCGGCCACCGTATTGGCATTGATTGCGGCGGCGAAAGCCTCGGCATCGCCGAAGGGAATGATGCGGAAGCCTGGCGTATAGGGACCGAAGCCGGCGCGGGCTTCGGGATCGGTGGAGAAACTGATGATGCTCAGCGTCCGACCATGGAAATTATCAGCGCAGACGATGATCTCCGCCTTGCCTTCCGGCACGCCCTTGACCTCGTATCCCCATTTGCGCACCGCCTTGATGGCGGTCTCCACCGCTTCGGCGCCAGAATTCATCGGCAGGATCTTGTGGGAGCCGGTGAGAGCCGCAAGCTCTTCGTAGAGATAGGCGAGCTGGTCGTTGCGGAAGGCGCGGGAGGTGAGCGTCAGCCTGCCCGCCTGCTCGACCATGGCGGCGAGGATCTTCGGATGACAATGGCCCTGGTTGACGGCGGAATAGGCCGAGAGGCAATCGAGATAACGGTTGCCGTCGGTATCCCAGACATAAACACCTTCGCCACGCGTCAGCACCACGTCGAGCGGCTTGTAGTTATGGGCGCCGAGCCGTTGTTCCGTGGCGATCAGTTTTTCCGAAGTGTTCATGGCCGTTCTCCCTCTAGTTTCATTTCAACGCATGTCGCTATCGCAAAACCGCTGCACACTTTTGCTCGACATGCTCTTATGCGGCGCGTGTCGGACGATCGAAAATGCGGCGGCCGAAGAGGCTTGCCGTCAGCTCCACCAGGATGCGGGCGCTCTTGCCGCGATCGTCGAGAAACGGATTGAGTTCGACGAGATCGAGCGACGAGACGAGGCCGCTGTCCGAGAGCATTTCCATCACCAGATGCGCCTCGCGAAAAGTCGCGCCACCCGGGACCGTCGTGCCGACACCGGGAGCGATCTCGGGATCGAGGAAATCGAGGTCGAGGCTGACGTGCAGCAGGCCGTTTGCCCTGGTCACGACATCGAGGATCTCACGCATGATGGCGCCGATGCCCTGCTCGTCGATCGCGCGCATGTCGAAGACATTGACGCCATGTTCGTGGATTTCCTCGCGCTCGCGCGCATCGACCGAACGGATGCCGACCTGGAAGACATTCTTTGGATCGACGAACGGACGGCCCTTCGGCAGGATCTCGGCGAACTCCGCCTCGCCACAGAAGAAGGCGACAGGCATGCCGTGAATATTGCCGGACGGCGACGTGGCCGGAGAATTGAAATCGGCATGGGCATCAAGCCAGAGGACGAAGAGCGGGCGGTCTTTGCTGGCGGCATAGCGGGCCATGCCGGAAACGCTGCCMATGGAAAGGCTGTGGTCGCCGCCGAGAATCAGCGGAAAACGGCCGGAGGCGGCCACGTCGTGGACGCTACTTTCGAGGGCGCGCGTGAAGGCGCCGACGATCCTCAGATTGTGGGCCTTCGGGTGGTTCGGCAGATCCATCGCCGGCACGATCCTGAGATCGCCGATATCGGCGACGTCATGGCCAAGCTCGATCAGCGTCTGGTCGACGCCGGCAATGCGCAGGGCCGCAGGGCCCATGGCAGCCCCTCTGCGGCCGGAGCCTTCTTCCAGCGGCGCGCCGATGAGGGTGACAGATCGTGATTGGGTATTCATTTTGGAGGGCTCCGTGTTGAGGCCTGTTTCGGCCGATAGTGGGATAAAGCGCTGGCGGCAAAAAGATGGAAAAGTGTCAGAAATGGACTATGATTGCGCAGATTGATAAACCTATTTTGACAAAGTGATCAGCGTGGATGATCTCGACACTGAACTTCTGAGTGCACTTCGCCATAACGCCCGGATTTCCGTCTCTTCGCTTGCGGCAATGACGGGTGCATCACGGGCAACGGTTGCCGCCCGGATCGAACGGCTGGTCGCCAGCGGCACCATCGTCGGCTTCACCATCCGCACCGGTCATGAGACGCGGTCCGCCGGCGTGCGCGCCATCGTCATGATCGAGGTGCTCGGCAAGCTCGCCGACAGGGTGGCCGATCAGTTGAGGGGCCTACCGCAGGTGCGGGCTCTTCACAGCACCAACGGCAAATGGGATTTCGTCGCCGAACTCGAGGATCGCGACCTTGCTGCCTTCGACGAGACGCTGCGCCGGATCCGGCTGATCAATGGCATCAATTCGACCGAGACCAACATCCTTCTCAAGACAAGCAAAACGGGTTTCTAGAGCAATTTCCAGGAAAAGTGCGAAGCGGTTTTCCGTCCGGAATTGCGTAAAAATAATAGGTTAAGCTGGCTCAGTATTCCCGTTCATAGACAATGCCGGCTTCGCCCGCGCCATTACCCCCGGCCGCTCCCCGCAGCTTGACGCCGCGGCCGACATCGAGGTTGATCACCGCCTTGGCGCCGGCCGAACCGCCCTGCTGCAATTCGAAATAGGTGCGGTCGTTGAGATAGCGGCCGACGCTGACACTCGTCTGTCCCTTGGAATCGGTGCTGACGTCGAAATCGTCGACGCCGAGCTGGTTGCGCAGGCCTTCGAAAAGCGAGGTCGAGCGGTTGCCGGCCAGCTGACTGACGGCGTCGGCGAGCTGGGCGATCTGCACCGGCGAGAGCTTCGACATCGACTGGCCGAAGATCAGCTGCGCCAGCACCTCGTCCTGCGGTAGCTGGGGCGAGGAGGAAAAGGTAATCGCGGGGTCGGTGGCGAGACCCGCGACGTCGACGGTCAGCGTCGTCGAGCCGGAGGCCGAGGTCGCTTCCATATCGAGCGCCGGCGTCAGGTCGCCGGCAAAGGTGATCCTGCTCTTGTCGGAGAAATCCAGGCGGCGGTTGAGAATGGTCATGCGACCGCGGCGCATGATGAAACCGCCGGTCACGATGGGTGCAGCCGCTGTTCCGCGGATGGTCACCCGGCCGCCAAGCTCGGCATCAATGCCGCGGCCGCGTACGAAGATATGCGAGGGCGCATCGATTTCGAGATCCAGTGTGATCACGGAGGATTTCTCGCCGGGTTTCCGCTCACCGTCATCGCGTAGCTGCGCAAGCACCGCCCGCGGCGCATTCTTATGCCGGATGTCGACTTCTCTCAGCGAGGTCGGCAATTTTTCCGGGACCGTGATCGAGGTTTTGTCCAGCCGAAGGTTGCCGCTCAGCGTCGCATTCATGATCGGCCCGCGCAGGCCGACCGTGCCATTGACGGTCGAGACGACAAGCGTTCCATCGACATAGACCGCCTTGTCGAGCTTGATCGAAATGTCAGCGGGAAAGCCGCCGGCCGGCTGGATGCCGATGGTGCCGCTGGCCGAAATCGTGCCGCCGCCGCCAAGGTTGCCGCTGAGGCGCGAAATCACGGCCTGGCTGCCATTGAAGGTCACGGTCGCCGCAAGATTGTTGACGGCAAGATTGCGTCGGACGTCGACGAGCTTCGCGCCTGATGTCGAGACAGTGCCGTTGATAACGGGCGCTGCGGCCGTTCCGCCAATCTGGAGGTTGACGGTGGCGACGCCGTCCGCAACGAGCCCCTGCTGCGCAAGCGGGGCGCCGAGCACGGCGAAAGGAAGATTGCCGTTGAATCGCATGTCGAGGGCGCGATTGCCTGTGATCACGACACTGCCGCCGCCTTTCAGCGACATGCCGGCGTCACCGGCAAGGCTGGTGTCGACCGTCAGCCTGTTTCCGGCAAGTTTGCCTGATGCACCGATGCTGAACGGCGAAAGGCCGGCACCTTTGGTCTGGCTCGTCGCCGCGTTCTTCCAGTCGACCTTGAAGTCGACGGAGGGCGCCGATAGCGTGCCGGTGGCCTTTGCGGTTGCTGAGACCGCGCCCTCGGCTGCAAGGCCGGGAACGAAGCCGTTGGCGATGCTGGCCGGAAGATTGGTGGTATTCGCCGTAACATCGAGAGACTTGATCGACGTGCCTGCGATGGCGAGATTGCCGGCGGCTTTCAGCGCAATACCGCCGCTGCCGTTGAGCGCGGCATCAAAATCCAGCCTGTCACCAGCGTATTTTCCCGTCGCCGCCAGCGCAAGGCGGGAAAGGCCGGCAGCCTTGGTGTGGCTGGTCGCGGCATCTTTCCAGTTGAGCTTGAAATCGACGATCGGATTTGCCGGCGTTCCCGACGTTATGGCGTTTGCCGAAAGCGTGCCCTCGGCGCCGAGACCGGGAACGAAAGCATTTGCGATATTTGCCGGCAGCGCCGGGATATCGGCATTGATCGAAAGGTCCCGGATGGCCGTTCCCGCGATCGTGACGCCGCCCGTCGCCTTGGCCAACACGCCGTCCTTGCCGCTAAGGTTGGCATCGAAGTCGACCCGGTCGTCGGCGAACTTGCCGGATGCCGCGGCACTCAGGCCCGAAAGGCCGCTGCTCTTGGTCTGGGCGGTCGCGGCGTTCTTCCAGTCGAGCTTGAAATCGACCGCCGGTTTAGGCAGCGCGCCGGAGGCGGATGCCGTGCCCGAGACGGTGCCTTCGGCGGCAAGACCCGGGACGAAGCCATTGGCGAGGCCTGCCGGCAGGTTGGCAAGATCGGCCTTGACGTCGAGGGTTTTAACCGAGGTGCCTAATATCGCGACGTTGCCAGCGGCCTTCAGCGAGAGGCCGTCCTTGCCGGCGAGAGTGGCATTGAAATCGAGCCGGTCGTCGGCGAAGCGTCCGGATGTGGTGAGCGCTAAGCCCGAGAGATGAGCGCTTCTGGTCTGGCTGGTCGCAGCATCCGTCCAGTCGAGCTTGAAGTCGGCTTTCGGTGCGGCGAGTGTCCCTGAGGCGGACGCAGTGCCGGATATCGTGCCGCCGGCCGCCAGATTGGGAACGAAGGCATTTGCGAGACTGGCCGGAAGCTTGGCGATCTCGGCATCGACCTTGATGCTGTCGATCGCCGTGCCGGCGAGTGCGACATTGCCCATGGCCTTCAGTGAGAGGTCTTTATCGCCGCTGACTGCAGCATTGAAATCAAGCTTGTTTTCAGCAAATTTTCCCGATGCGGTCACGCCGAGCGCTGCAAGGCCGGCACGTTTCGTGTGGCTCGTCGCCGCATCTTTCCAAGTGAGATCGAAATCTGCATTCGGAACCGGGAGGGATCCGGTGGCCGAGATCTTTCCTGAGATCGTACCTTCGGCGGCGAGATCGGCGACGAAGCTGTTTGCGATATTTGCCGGAACATTCGCCAGTGTGGCGTCGACCGTGAGGTTGTCGATCGTCGTGCCTTTGATGGCAAGATTGCCGTTTGCCTTTAAGGACAGGCTGTTGGCGCCGCCAACCACCGCGTTGAAATCAAGCTTGTTGTCGGCAAATTTTCCCGATGCGGTCACGCCGAGCGCAGCAAGGCCGGCGCGCTTTGTGTGGCTCGTTGCCGCGTCTTTCCATGTGAGATCGAAATCGGCACTCGGAGCGGAAAGCGACCCGCTGGCCGAGATCTTTCCTGAGATCGCGCCTTCGGCGGCGAGGTCGGCGGCGAAACTATTTGCGATATTCGCCGGGACATTTGCCAGCGCAGCGTCGACCTTGACGTTGCCGATCGTCGTGCCCGTGATGGCGACATTGCCGGTCGCCTTCACCGAGAGGCTGTTTCCGCCGCCGATCGCCGTATCGAAATCGAGCTTGTTGTCGGCGAATTTTCCGGTTGCCTTCACGCCGAGATCCGCAAGGCCGGCACGCTTCGTCTGGCTCGTCGCCGCGTCTTTCCAGTTGAGATCGAAATTGGCGGTCGGCGCAGCGAGGGAGCCGGAGGCCGTCACTTTTCCTGTAATCGTGCCTGCGGCGGCGAGATCGGGAACGAAACCGTTGGCGATGCGGGCAGGCAGGTTGAGGATATCGGCGTTGACATCAAGCACCGGTGCCTTCGGGTCGGCGAGCGCGACATTGCCGGCGGCCTTCAGCGAGAGGCCGTCATTGCTGCCGACCGTCGTGTCGAAATCGAGCTTGTTGTCGGCGAATTTGCCGCCGGCGGTGATGTCGAGCGGCGCCAGGCCGGCGCCCTTGGTCTGGCCCGTCGTCGCATCCTTCCAGCCGAGCTTGAAGTCGGCGACCGGTGCTGACGGCGTTCCCGTCACGGCAATCGTTCCGGAGATCGTGCCGCCGGCTGAAAGGTTGGGCACGAAACCGTTGGCGAGCGCTGCCGGCAGCTCGCGGATATCTGCATCAAGCTTCAGCGTTTCGCCGGCGGTACCGGTAACGGTTACCGAGCCGGTGCCGGTTTTCAGCATCAGTCCGTTCAGATTGGCGGCGCCGCCGCCGATGGCGACCTGCGTCGGTGCGGCCAGCTCGATCGGGATATTGCGGGGGCTTGCCGAGAAGCGATCAAGGTTCAGGTGGATCGTGCCGTCCTGAGCCTCGATATTGCCCGCGGCCAGCACGGGATTGCCGTCATAGGCAGCATCGAGATCGAAGTCGGTATGGTTCTGCTGCTTGGTAAAACCCAGCGAAAGGCCGGCAAGCTTGTTCGTTCCGGCGCTTACCCCCTCGGCCTTGATAGTGCCGTTTGCGGCAAGGGCATTGAGATCGCTGATCGTGACATCGATATCCGGTTTGACGATCGCAAGCGTATCACGGTGGATCGAGCCGCCCGTTGCAAGCAGCTTGAGCGCAATCTTGCCACTGTCGCTGCTGACGCCGAGCGAACCCTTGAGATCGCCTTCGGCCTTCTGTCCGCCGAGTGCGGCGAGCAGGCCGACATTGGGGAAATCGAAGGTCAGTGCGGCTGTTGGCTCCAGGGTAGGCGAGAATTCCGCATTGCCGGTCAGTCGGTTGCCGCCGATATCGGCGGTCAGCGCCGGAATGCTTATCTTGCCGTCCTGCGAGGTGATGTCGCCGTTGATGCCGATCGGTTGGCCATCGATCGTGCCGGTGGCGGCGATCCTGCCCTGCGGCGCCTTGGGATCGGCGAGACCCGACAGGTCGATATTGAGGTTGCCGAGCACGCGGTCGGCCATTTCAAGGCTGGCGGCCTTGAGATTGGCCGTCACGGAGATTGCCGGGAGCTCACCCCCCACCCTCAACGCATAACCCGCCCCACCACTGGCGCCGGGGATGAGCTTGCCGATGTCAGGCAGCCGGCCGGAGAGATCGGCATTCAACGTCCCGCCGTCGAGTGCGACGTTGCCGGCGGCTTCGAGCGTGCCGGATTTCAGGACGAGATTGGACAGTGCGAATTTTGAGGGGATGGTGCCGACCACCTGGCTTTCCAGCGAGATCGGTCCGTCGAACCTGCTTGTCATCGCAGCCGGCAGAGCTGCCGGGTTGATGGTGAGCTTGAGGTTGCCGGTCAGCGCTTTGTCCGCCAGCCGGTAGGAGCCGTTGAGGCCGCCGTTGATATTGGCGCTTTCGACGGTGGTACCGTTGAAGCCGATGCCGGAGGGCGAGATCTGCAGCGGCGAGGCGATCGTGACCGGGCCTTGGACGGCGCGATTGAGGTTCGGGTCGGTGAAGGTCGTATCGCCGGCAACGAGGCGCAACTGGACGCTGCCGGAACGGGCGGCGAGATTGAAGGCGTCGCTCTTTGCGGTCAGCTTGATGTTGCCGATATTGGCCTGCGGAAGGGTTGCGGTGTCGACCGAGCCGCTGACGTTCAGTCGGGCGGCCTGCGCATCGCCGGTTAGCGCCAGGTTGAGGCCAGAAATGAGGAAGCGCGCTTCGCCTTCAGCGAGCGGCCAGCGGAAATCGACAGGCCCCGACGTGCCGAGCAGATTGGCGTTCAGGCTGTTGTTGCCGGCTGGATCGAGGGTGCCCGAGGCGGCGATCACGACGCTGCCGGTGGCGATATTGCCGGTCTGGATATCGATCTTGCCGCGGTCGTCGAAGGTGGTGGCAAGATCGATATTGGTCTGGCCGGCAAAAAGCGGCCGGAATGCCGATGGAAGCAGCGAGCTCAAGTCACCGCCGCCCTTGAGGTCGAGGTGGTGCAATCCGTCTGCCGTGATCTGATGCCGGGCTTCGATTGCGGCGCGCTGCTGTCCGTCGAGGGCGGCCTGCACTTTACCTTTCCAATCGGATATCGGCCCCTGGCCGTCGAGATCGATATTGACGGCCGGGCTATCCGGCAAGCCGAGAAAGCCCGCCAGCAGCCCGCCCTTCGGCTCGGAAAGCTGCGCCTTCAGCCGCAGCCGGTTTTCAGCCGGCGCATAGGCGATGTCGGCGGCAAGCCGCGCATCCGGTACCGCGTGACGGCTGACATTGACGACGGCCTCGCCGCCATCGCCGTTCGCCGAAAGGCTGCCTTCGGCGGCGAGCGCAAAGGCGCGGCCGGCAACGGGTGCGGCAAGTTTGATATCGGGCAGCGCGACGCGGTCTATATCGACCTTGATCGGAAGAGCGAATCCGCCGGAATTTTCAGCTCCGGGCCGCGAGGGCAGGGTGCGCACCGGCTTGCGTAGCACGTTGATCGCTTCGATCTCGAAGCGTTTGGCGTGGAAGGTTCCGGTCAGCAGCGCAAGCGGATTCCAGTCGATCGCGATGCCATGAATTTCCGCAAAGACGCCCCTGGTATCGGAGATGGAGATCTCGGCGGCGCGAAGCCCGCCGGTCAGAAGACCTTGCGGTTCACGAACCTGGATCGTCATGTCGCGGTTGGAAAGCGTGGAGGCTATCTTTTCGGTGACGATGCGGGCGCCAAAACTGGTGAAGCCGAAGATCGCAAGTGCCGCGACAGCGAGAATCAAAGTGACGCCGACGGCATAGCCGGTCAGCCGTACGATCCAGTTGACGATTTTTGCCAGCATTTGCATCGGCGCGGACACTACCCCGTTTTCATGACGGCTCACAGATCGGAAAACACGGGGGAATCGGCAATTCTAGAAGGATTGGCCGATGCCGGCGTAGATTCCGTAATCTGTGCCATCTTCGTACTTGTTCAGCGGCATGGCAAAATCAAGCCGCAGCGGGCCGAAAGGCGTTGCATATCGTATTCCGGCGCCGGCACCGGCGCGAATATCGGAAAAACCCGGAAAGGTGCTGTCCGATACGGTGCCGACATCGATGAAGGGCACGATGCCGATCGTATCGGTGATCTTGATGCGAGCCTCCAGCGAACCGGTCACATAGGAGCGGCCGCCGGTGGCATCGCCATTGTCGTTATAGGGCGAGATTTCCTGATAGCTGTATCCGCGCACGGAGCCGCCGCCGCCGGCAAAGAAGCGCTGCGTGGCGGGAATATCTCCAATGCTATCGCCGCCGATCAGGACGCCGGCGGCAACCTTGCCGGCAAGCACCACGCCGTCCTCCTGGCCGAACGGCAGGTAGCCGGAGATCGAGCCCTCGAATGCCGCATAGGGCGTGGCGTTGAAGATTTCGTAGCCGGGCTTTGCCGAGAATGTCGCGCGATAACCCTCCGTCGGGTTGAACTTGTCGTCACGTGCGTCGCGATCATATTGGATCGGCAGGGTGAAGGTCAGATAGTCGTTCTCGCCGAAGGCGTCATCGTCGCGCTCCCAGCTGACCTCGCCGCTGGCCGAGACCGTGTCCCGGTCGGTCAGCTCGTAGGAAAGGCCGAGCGAGGCGGTGACGAGCGTCGCGTTATAGGCATCCGGATTTTCGGTCTTGGCGACGATGCCCGCCTTCAGGGTGGCGGCGGGAAAGAAGGCGCCGGGCTTGGTGAAGAGGATGCCGGCGGAATAGTCGAGGCTGCCGACATCCGTCGTTTCGCCAAGCCGCGAGACCGCTCCCTCGATCCTCAGCGTTTCGGCTTCGCCGAACAGGTTGCGGTGGCCCCAATAGCCCTGAATGCCGAAGCCGTCGGTGGTGGAATATTGCGCGCCGACGCCGAAGTAGCGCCTCTTGCCTTCCGAAACCTCGATCGTCATCGGCAAGGTGCCATCCGGCGCCAGCGCATCCCCTTCGTGAATGGTGACGCTCGAAAAGACGCCGAGGGCGCGAAGCCGCTCGCCGGCTTTCTTCAGCGCTTCCGGGGAGTAGGCTTCGCCCTTGTTCAGCCGGGAATAGCGCTGGATGAAACCTGGCCTGACGGTCTTCTCGCCGGTGACGCCGACATCGCCGATCGGGGCGATGGGACCGCCCTCGGCAGCAAGGACGATATCGACGGTGTCGCTGTTATGATCGGCGACGACCTTGCGTTCGGTCAATTTGGCGAAGGGCCGGCCTTCGCTCTTCAATTGTTCGACGATCTTGTCGCCGGCCTTGATGATCGCCAGCGAGCCGGCTTGCGCGCCCGGGGCGAGGTCGTAATCGGCGGGATTATGGTTTGCGGCATCGCCGCCGAACTGTACCTCCCTGACCTTGAAAACAGGGCCGGGAGCAATGTCGACGGTGACGGGGATCGGCCCTGACCGGTCGAATGTCGGATTGGGCGGCAGGTCGTCGATATTCTTGCCGTCGATGGTGATCGTCACCAGGCCGCCATAACGGGCCTTTTCATACAGGGCGGCGATCAGCCGCTCACGGTCGTCGCGCGCCTTGACGACGATGCCGAGATCGCCGGAAACCGGCTGCTTCTGGTCACTGAGGAGACGAGAACTGTTTTCCAGCGCTTCTTTCAGGTCGGGATCGGCGGTATCGGCCCTGAGGTCGACGTGGTAGCGCACCGGATCGGGCACCTGTTCGCCTTCGTCTTCTTCTTTGCCGAAAATGGTGATGCCGAAAAGCTTGAAGGCATAAGCGTCGCCGATCAGGACCGGTGAGAACGCAGCTGCCGCTGCGACTACCATCATGGTGCCTGTTCGCCGATACGCAGTACCTGTTTTCGGGCCTGTCCCTCTGATCCGCATCCGCCGCTTTTGGTTGTGTCTACATTGAAGCTTCGTTGCCCAGCCATGAACAGCTTAGCGACAAAATCGCGCGGGGTGTACCATTTTAAATTGCCAACGCGCTAATTTAGCACAAAAAATCCCGGACGTGTGTCCGGGATTTCCTGAATTTGCCGATTTCCAAGCGCTCTCAGCGCGGGCAACTATCGATGTAGCGGCGGCCGTAGCGGTCGCGATAGTAGCACTGGCCAGGCTGTTCCGCGACGCTGCCGATGAGGGCGCCGGACACGCCGCCGATAGCGGCGCCGACTGCCGCGCCACGGACGTTGCCGGTGACTACGCCGCCGATGACGGCACCTGATGCAGCGCCGATGCCGGCGCCTTGCTGCGTCGGCGTGCAGCTTGCGATCGACAGGCCGATCAATGCGAGTATGACAACTTTCTTCATCTTTTTTCTCCGAGGTTGTTGCCCAGCGGGCAAAGGCCGTCCCTTCTTATTTTTTGTCAGGCTAGACCGAAAACTATGTCGGAAGAAAGGGTTGTCCATCCGATGTGCTGATTTTTTTGCGACCAGGCTGGGTCGCCTTTTGCCCGGTCCGCAAATTCGGCTGCCGTCTGCGGCATCAATTTCGTTGATCGCGGCTCGCATATTTTTTATCTGGAATCATTCAAAAATCTGGGCCTTTTGCCGCAGTTGATGTTAAAGCAAAGGGTAAGCATTGACGCGCGGACGTCCAGTCATCAAGAACATCCGCGTGATACTGGAGCATATGATGGATTTCGAAGCGTTTTTCAAAAACGAGCTGGACGGGCTTCGTACCGAGGGCCGTTACCGCGTTTTTGCCGATCTCGAACGTCACCGCGGCAATTTTCCCCGCGCGACGCGTTACACCGTGGATGGCGAAAAGGAAGTCACGGTCTGGTGCTCCAACGACTATCTCGGCATGGGCCAGCATCCGAAGGTGATCGAGGCGATGAAGAACGCCATCGACCACTGTGGCGCGGGTGCGGGAGGCACCCGGAATATTTCTGGCACCAACCACCATCACGTCATGCTCGAGCGTGAGCTTGCCGACCTGCATGGCAAGGAAGCGGCGCTGATTTTTACGTCTGGCTATGTTTCCAACTGGGCAGCCCTCGGCACGCTCGGCGCGAAGATTCCCGGCCTCATCATCTTCTCCGACGCGCTGAACCATGCCTCGATGATCGAGGGCATCCGCTATGCCAAGTGCGACAAGGTGATCTGGAAGCACAATGATGTGGCCGATCTCGAAGCCAAGCTTAAGGCCGCCGATCCGAAGGCGCCGAAGCTGATCGCCTTCGAGAGCGTCTATTCGATGGATGGCGATATCGCCCCGATCAAGGAGATCTGCGATCTCGCCGACAAATATGGGGCGATGACCTATCTCGACGAAGTGCATGGCGTCGGCATGTACGGTCCGCGCGGCGGCGGCATTGCCGAGCGCGAGGGGCTGATGGACCGGCTGACGGTCATCGAAGGCACGCTCGGCAAGGCTTTCGGGGTGATGGGCGGCTATATCGCCGCTTCGACGGCACTTTGCGATTTCATCCGCTCGTTTGCCTCCGGCTTCATCTTCACCACGGCGTTGCCGCCAGCACTTGCCGCCGGCGCCGTCGCCTCGATCCAGCATTTGAAGGTCAGCCAGTTCGAACGCGCCCGCCATCAGGACCGTGTCCGCAAGCTGAGAGCGCTGCTCGACCAGCGCGGCATCCCGCATATGCCCAACCCGAGCCATATCGTGCCGGTGCTGGTCGGCGATGCGGCCAAGTGCAAGTGGATCTCCGACCTGCTGCTCGACAATTGCGGCGTCTACGTCCAGCCGATCAACTATCCCACCGTGCCGAAGAAGACCGAGCGCCTGCGCATCACGCCGACGCCGCTGCATTCCGATGCCGATATCGCCCATCTGGTCGAAGCGCTGCATTCGCTGTGGTCGCGCTGCGCGCTCGCAAGGCACGTCGCCTGATTTTTCGATGATCGCTCGGTTCCAACCGTAATTCAGGGCCTCCACTGGAGGTTCTGACAGCGATCAGCCTTGCTCCCGCAAGACGCTGCAACAAGCCTCCCATGCCCGTTCAAGATCATCCGCTCTGCGCCTGGTCTTAACACCGATGACACATCGCAATCGGCCCGACCGATGCGCATGGATCTTTCCCTGCGCTTGCGTCCTCCCGCAAACTGCGTCGCCTTGAGCTCGCGTGAGAAAACCTTTTCTCACTTGACATAGAGATTGGTAAAAGCTTTTCTCAGGTCACTTCAGAAGGAGGACGTTCTGAACATATCGGGAGGAAAAAGAGGCAGGATCACCATCCACGAGGTGGCGGCRGCTGCCGCGGTGAGCATCTCGACGGCGTCGAAAGCTCTCAATGATACCGGCCGGATGGGGTCGGAAACGCGCGAGCGGGTGAAACGGATCGCCGCCGAAATCGGATATCGGCCGAATGCGCTGGCGAGAGGTCTTCTCAGCAAACGCAGCTTCACTATCGGGCTGCTGACGAACGACACCTATGGCCGGTTCACGCTGCCTGTCATGGCGGGTATTTCCGACGCTCTCGTCGATCACGGCGTTTCGGTCTTCCTGTGCGCCATCGAAGACGATCCGGCGCTCGCTCAGATCCATGTCGACGCGATGCTCGACAAACAGGTCGACGGCATCATCGCGACAGGAAAACGTCTGGACAGACGTCTGCCTGTCGATCTGTCGAATTTGCATGTGCCTGTCGTCTACGCATTCACGGAGGGGACGCAGAACAGCGTTACCTTCCGGTCTGACGACGAACAGGGTGCGCGGCTGGCGGTGGAATGGCTCGTGAAGATCGGGCGGCGGCGGATTGCGCACATCACCGGTCCGGAGGACTTCTTCTCGGTGCGGGAGCGTGCCGGCGCCTATCACGAGGTCGCAGGTCACCGCGAGCCGGTGCTCTACGGCGTCTGGTCGGAAAACTGGGGCCATGAGGCGGTCGAACAGCTTTGGAAGAGACCGGGAGAAAAACCGGACGCGCTCTTCTGCGGCAACGATCAGATCGCCCGCGGTGCTGTGGATGCGTTGCGCGAACGCGGCGTCAAGGTGCCGCAGGACGTCTCGGTGATCGGCTTCGACAATTGGGAGATTGTCGCTGCCCAGACGCGGCCGCCGCTGACAACGGTGGACATGGAACTGAAGGAGCTCGGGCGACAAGCCGGATTGACGGTGCTCGCGCTTGCGGAAGGACGGCCTGTCGAGCCGGGAGTGAGGAAATTGCCGTGCCGGCTGATCGTCCGGCAGTCATGCGGGGGGAAAGCCCCCACGGAATGAGAACACGTGAATGAGCAAAGGCGCGAGGAGATGCGCCATATCGGGAGGAGTGTCATGATCAAGCGTCTATTGGCGGCGACCAGCATCGCTACCCTATGTCTGGTGTCGGCCGCGTCGGCTGCCGAAAATGTCGAAATGTGGGTTCGCTCGGGGATCGGCGATGCCTTCAAGAAGGTTGTCGAAGCCTATAATTCCGGTCACGAGAGCAAGGTCGTGATGACCGAAGTGCCGTTCTCCGAGTTGGTGCAGAAATATGCGACGGCGATCGCCGGCGGACAGGCGCCAGACGCGCTGTCGATGGATCTCATCTATAACCCTGCCTTTGCTGCGGCCGGGCAGCTGGAAGACCTGACGGACTGGGCAAAATCCCTGCCCTATTTCAACTCGCTTTCGCCATCGCATGTTCGCCTCGGCACCTATCAGGACCGGATTTACGGCCTGCCGCTGTCGGTCGAAACCTCCGTCTTTGCCTGGAACAAGGATCTCTACAAGAAGGCCGGCCTCGACCCGGAAAAGGCACCGGCGAATTGGGACGAAATTACCGCCAATGCCGAGAAGATCCGGGCGCTGGGTGACGATACCTACGGCTTCTATTTCTCCGGCGGCGGCTGCGGCGGCTGCATGATCTTCACGTTCACGCCGCTCGTCTGGGGTGCGGGCGCCGATATCCTGTCGGCCGACAGCAAGACGGCGACGCTCGATACGCCGCAGATGCGCAAGGCCGTCGATATTTACCGCAACATGGTCAAGAAGGACCTCGTGCCGGCGGGAGCCGCCAGCGACAACGGCGCGAACTTCCTGACCTTCACCAACGGCAAGATCGGCCAGCAAAGCCTCGGCGCCTTTGCCATCGGCACGCTGGTGACCGAGCATCCCGATATCAACTTCGGCGTAACCCTCATTCCCGGCGTCGACGGGAAGCCTTCGTCCTTTGCCGGCGGCGACAACTTCGTCATCACCAAGGGCACGAAGAAGATCGACGCGGTGAAGGAGTTCCTCGAATATGTGTATTCGATGGACGGCCAGAAGATCATGGCGAAATATGGCAGCCTGCCGACGCGCGGCGATATCGCCGATAAGGTGTTGGAAGGTCTCGATCCGCGCATGCAGGTCGGCCTGAAGGCGATCGGTGTCGCCAAGACACCCTATACGCTGCAGTTCAACGACTTGATCAACAGCGCCAACGGACCCTGGGCCAGCTTCACCAACGCCTCGATCTTCGGCGACGATGTCGACGGCGCGTTTTCGAGCGCCCAGTCGGAAATGCAATCGATCATCGATAGCGGCCAATAACTCTCTCCCGGCCGCGGCCGGGGAGCGGTGGCAGCTTCCCGGCCAATTCCACTCGACAGATGCGGAGCGTTTTGATGACCGGTTCCGGTTCAGAGATTCTATTGCCTCGGCGCAGGCGACGGCGCCGATCGAACTGGCGCGGTCTCGCCTACATTGCGCCGGCCATGGCGCTGGTCATCGTCTTCTTCGTCATGCCGGTTCTCTTCACCGGATGGATGAGCCTGCATAACTGGCCGCTGATGGGGGCGTCCCGCTGGATCGGCTTCAACAATTATTTCCGCATGGCCAACGACACCCGCTTCATGACGGCGCTGAGTTTCACGGCCTATTACACCGTGATCGTCACCATCGCGATCTTCGCCATTGCCTTTCCGCTGGCAATCTTCGTCGAAAAGGAACGGCAGTTCGTCGGCGCCTACCGCACGATCATCTTCCTGCCCGTCGTGGTCGGTCTTGCCACAGCCTCCCTGCTCTGGGTCTGGCTCGCCAATGTCGATAGCGGCTTCATCGGCCCGGCCTTGAAGGCGCTCGGCCTTGTCGAAAAGAGCCCCAATCTTCTTGCGACCTTCGACACCGCCTTTCTGACGATCGTGGTGATGGTCGTCTGGAAGATCGCAGGCTTCACCATGATCATTCTTTTGACCGGGCTTCAGGCCATTCCGTCCGAGCTGACGGAGGCCGCCCGCATCGACGGCGCCGGCCGCTGGCAGCGGTTCCGGCATCTGACGCTGCCGCTGATGCGCAAGACGATTGCGCTGGCGCTGATCGTCTCCGTCACCGGTTCGATCCTCGCCTTCGACCAGTTCTACATCATGACCGCGGGCGGTCCGCAGAACAAGATGATCTCGGTGGTCTACTATATCTTCAATCAGTCCTTCGTGTCGTTCAATCTCGGCTATGGCGCAGCACTCTCGATCGTGCTTCTCGCCATCCTGGTCGCCATCAGCATCGTGCAGTTCTGGCTGCTTCGCGTCGGGGAGGAGCGTCCATGACCACCTCAAAGGAACGTCGCGCGCGCAAGGCCGTCCGGACGAAGTCGGCCTATCATCTGACCGGCATCGCCATATCGATCTTCTTTCTCGCCCCCTTCGTGATCACGCTGTTGTCGTCCTTCCGGCATGGCACGGAGGCCAGCCTGCCGCCTTTGCCGCCGTGGCCGACCTCAGGCGTCAGCATCGATTCCTACGCGCTGCTCGATACGTTCGGCGCCGGCATCTGGCGGCACATGATCAATTCGCTGTTCGTTTCGGTCGCCACCGTGGTGTTGACCGTCGCCGTCAGCCTGCTCGCCGGTTACGGCTTCTCGCGATACCGATTCCCGCTGAAGAATGCGCTCTTCGTGCTGATCATCGCGACGCTGATGATCCCGTTCCAATCGATCCTGACGCCGCTCTTCATCATCCTGGCAAAGCTCGGTCTCAACAATTCGCTGCTTGGGCTGACACTCGTCTATGTGACGCTGCAGCTGCCCTTCTCGGTCTTCATGATGCGCAACGCCTTCGACGCCGTGCCGAAGGAGATCGAAGAGGCCGCACGCATCGACGGCGCGCGCGACCTCAGGCTTCTGGTCCGGGTTCTTCTGCCGCTGGTGCTTCCCGGCGTCGCGACGGTTGCGATCTTTGCCTTCCTCAATGCCTGGAACGAGTTTCTCGCCGCGCTCGTGCTGCTCTCCAGCAATGAGAAATACACTTTGCCGGTGCTGATGACGGCGGTTCGCGCCGGACGGCTCGGCGCCATCAACTGGGGAGCGGTTCAGGCCGGTGTCGTCGTCATGACGATCCCTTGCCTGATCGTCTTCCTGCTCCTGCAACGCTACTACATGCGCGGGCTGATGGCCGGCGCGGTGAAATGATCTGAGAGAAAGTGGAGCCCATGACCAAACCAAGCAATGACCGCCAGTTTCGTCCCGTCGCCGTTCCCGATGTGGAGCTCGGCGGCTTCTGGGGCAAATGGCAGGACGCCGTCTGCAATTCCACCGCCGAGACCCTTCTCGACCGCTGCGTCGAGGCCGGCATGCTCAAGGCGATCGACGTCGATCAGCCGAGCCCCGGGGTCGTCATTCCCATTCAGCCATGGGGCGGGACGACGCAGATGTTCTGGGATTCCGACCTCGGCAAGTCGATCGAGACCATCGCCTATTCGCTCTATCGCCGGCCGAATCCGAAGCTGGAGGCGCGCGCCGACGAGATCATCGACTTGTATGAGAAGCTGCAGGACGAGGACGGCTATCTCAACGCCTGGTTCCAGCGTGTGGAACCGAGCCGCCGCTGGACCAACCTGCGCGACCATCACGAACTCTATTGCGCCGGCCACCTGATGGAAGCTGCGGTCGCCTATTATCAGGCGACCGGCAAACGCAAGCTGCTCGACATCATGTGCCGCTATGCCGATTACATGATCAAGATTTTCGGTCATGGCGAAGGCCAGATATCAGGCTATTGCGGCCACGAGGAAGTCGAGCTCGCGCTGGTCAAGCTCGCCCGCGTGACCGGCGAGAAGAAATATCTCGACCTGTCGAAATACTTCATCGACGAACGCGGCACCGAACCGCATTTCTTCACGGCGGAAGCAAGCCGGGACGGCCGCGATGTCTCCCAGTACCACCAGAAGACCTATGAATATGCGCAGGCGCACCAGCCGGTGCGCGCGCAGACAAAGGTCGTCGGCCACGCGGTACGCGCCATGTACCTCTATTCGGGCATGGCCGACATCGCCACCGAATACAAGGACGACAGCCTGACGGCAGCGCTGGAAACGCTCTGGGACGATCTGACGACCAAGCAGATGTACATCACCGGCGGCATCGGGCCGGCGGCCTCCAACGAAGGCTTTACCGATTACTTCGATCTGCCGAACGATACCGCTTATGCGGAGACCTGCGCCTCGGTCGGGCTGGTGTTCTGGGCGAGCCGCATGCTCGGACGAGGTCCGGATCGGCGCTATGCCGACATCATGGAACAGGCGCTTTACAACGGCGCGCTGCCCGGGCTTTCCACAGACGGCAAGACGTTCTTCTATGACAACCCGCTTGAAAGTGCCGGCAAACATCACCGGTGGAAATGGCACCATTGCCCCTGCTGCCCGCCCAACATCGCCCGACTGGTGACCTCGATCGGCTCCTACATGTACGCCGTTTCGGACAATGAGATCGCCGTGCACCTCTATGGCGAGAGCACCGCGCGGCTGAAGTTGGCCAATGGCGCCGAGGTGGAGCTCGAGCAGACCACCAACTATCCGTGGGAGGGCGCGGTCGCCTTTACGACCAGGCTGGAAAAACCGGCGCGGTTTGCGCTGTCGCTGCGTATTCCGGACTGGGCCGATGGTGCAACCCTCAGCGTCAACGGAGAGATGCTCGATCTCAATGCCAATATGCAGGACGGATATGCCAGGATCGATCGTGAGTGGGCCGCGGGCGATCGTGTCGCCCTCTACCTGCCGCTGGCGCTTCGGCCGCAATATGCCAACCCGAAGGTGCGCCAGGATGCCGGGCGCGTCGCCTTGATGCGCGGCCCGCTGGTCTATTGCGTCGAAACCACAGACAATGGCGAAGACCTCAACGCCATCGTCCTGCCCCGCGAGCTCTCCACAGCCGAAACCGTCGTGCTGAAGGATCTCAATGATGCCGTCGCCCTTGATCTCAGGGTCGAGCGCGAGGAAACGTCGAACTGGGGAACCCCGCTCTACCGCAAAGCGCCGGCCGAAAGGCAGGTCGCCACCGCACGTTTCGTGCCCTATCATCTCTGGGACAACCGCGCGCCCGGAGAGATGCTCGTCTGGGTCCAGTCGGACAAGTAGGTCTGTTGGGGATGACGAACGGTATGGCTAACAAGAGCGTCGTGCTCCAGGACGTGCGAAAAAGCTATGGCAATCTGCAGGTGGTCCACGGGATCGACCTGACGATCGCGGAGGGTGAATTCGTCGTCTTCGTCGGCCCTTCCGGCTGCGGAAAATCGACGCTTCTTCGCATGATCGCCGGCCTGGAAGACGTGACCGACGGGGAGGTCGAGATCAAGGGGCGTATCGTCACCGATCTCGATCCCTCCGAGCGCGGCATCGCCATGGTCTTCCAGTCCTACGCGCTCTATCCGCATATGAGCGTGCGCGACAACCTGGCCTTTGGATTGAAGATGGCGCGCACCAATGCTGCGGAGATAGAGACGCGCGTCAAGGCCGCCTCCGCGATCCTGAAGATCGACCATCTTCTCGACCGGCGGCCGGGACAGCTTTCCGGCGGCCAGCGGCAACGTGTGGCGATCGGCCGGGCGATCGTGCGCAAGCCCGATGTCTTCCTGTTCGACGAACCGCTGTCCAATCTCGATGCCGAACTGCGCGTTTCGATGCGCATCGAGATCGCCCGCCTCCACCGCGAACTCGGCAACACGATGATCTATGTCACGCACGACCAGACCGAGGCGATGACGCTCGCCGACAAGATCGTCGTACTGCGCGACGGCCGCGTCGAACAGGCGGGAACGCCGCGGGAAATCTACGAGAATCCCTCGAATACCTTCGTGGCGGGCTTCATCGGCTCGCCCCGGATGAACCTTTTGAATGCCCGCTGGGGTGAGGGAGGCCTGGTCGAAGTCGCCGGCCGGCAGATCGAAAGCGGTCTGCCGCCCGTAAACCGGCGGGTTGGTGCCGCGGTGACGCTCGGCCTGCGGCCGGAGCATCTGAAGGTGGCATCTGATCTATCGGGCAGCCTGACGGCCAGGGTCGATTTCTCAGAATATCTCGGGGGAACGCAATATCTCTATTGCCAGCTTGCCGATGGCCAGTCGCTCACCGTCGAGCATCGATCACCGATCAGTATTGCGGCGGGCGAGCAGGTGAACCTGCTGTTTGAACCGTCGGATTGCCGGTTGTTCGACGAGGGCGGGAACCGGTTGCGCTAATAGCGGTCGTCGGGATCAAAGGCGGGCGACCACTCGGCGATCGGCCCGTCTGATCTTCACTCGGYGATCGCCAGGGTCATGAGCTCCGCGGCCCTTTGCCGGGCCTCCCTGTCGGCGGCGAAGACATCGTCCATGCCGGCAGCCGGCGGTAGGCCGGCCAGATCGTCCATGACCCTCTCAGTGACCTCGGCCATGGCGAGGAAGGACAGCCGCCCTTCGATGAAGGCTTCGAGCGCCACTTCCTTGGCGCCGTTCAACACCGCGCCCTGAACGCCGCCGCGCATCATCGCCAGGCGTGCGAGCCGCAACGCCGGAAACCGCACCTCATCCGGCGCCTCGAAATCCAGCCTGGCGAGCTTGGCGAAATCCAGCCGCTCGACCGGCAGGTTCGGCCGGCGTGGAAAGGACAGGGCATAACCGATGGCGGTGCGCATATCGGGCGCGCCGAGCTGCGCCAGCACCGACCCATCGGTATAACCGACCATGGAATGGATGATCGATTGCGGATGGAAGATGACTTCGATCTGTTCGGGTCTCAGACCGAAAAGGTGCCGGGCTTCGATCATCTCCAGCGCCTTGTTGAACATCGAGGCGCTGTCGATCGAGATCTTCAATCCCATAGACCAGTTCGGATGGGCGCGTGCGGTTTCCACCGTCACATCAGCCATGTCACGCAGCGAGGCGGTGCGGAAGGGACCGCCCGACGCCGTCAGGATGACCCGCTCGATGGCGTGACGCTGGTTCTCTTCCAGCACCTGGAAGATGGCGTTGTGCTCGCTATCGACAGGAAGCAGCTTGCCGCCGCCTTCGCGGATCGCTGCGATGAACAGATCGCCGGCCGATACCAGGCATTCCTTATTGGCAAGAGCGATATCGGCGCCGCGGCGCGCGGCGGCAAGGGTCGGCGCCAGGCCCGCGGTGCCGACGATTGCCGCCATCACCCAGTCGACTTCGCGGTCGGCGGCTTCCATCAGGCCGGATTTTCCCGAGGCGACCTCGATGCCGCTGCCGGAAAGTTCGCTCTTCAGTGATTCGTAATGCCGGTCGTTTGCCGTCACCGCCAGCCGCGCACCGGAGGATTTCGCCTGCCGGGCCAGCAATTCGACATTGCCGCTGCCGGTCAGCACGGAGATTTCGAAGTTCTCCCGTCCGCCCAGATGATCGACGACATTGAGTGTATTCTGGCCGATCGAACCCGTCGAACCGAAGATGCTGAGGCGCCGCGGCGCGCTTTTGCCGGTCATCATGTGGAATTTCGCGAAAATTTCTCTCGTAGGCTCAGGCTCTACTAGGCTTTGGAGGGGGCGGCAAGTGTGCGGTGCAGCAGATTTCAACCCTTAAGGGGTTTACAGAACGGCGGTTGGATGTGATCCTTATAACATCGCTTGAGGAATCGCGGTTCCGCTGCGGCTGGTTTCGGTCGCATGGGCAATTCGGGGCGCTAAGGCGTCTATTGAAGAACAGGCACTCGGTGCCGCCGGCTTTCCGAGCCAACCATTAAATCGAGGATGAAACCGGGATGAGCGGCTTGGCCGTGATCCCTGATCGCGTTCGCTGCGAGCGCTTCATGTGTGCTGCTGCTTCGGTTTCGGAGCCGCGGCCCTGTGTCAGGCAAAATGTTCTTACTTCATGACGACATCCAAAATAGCATGCATTCTATTCGCCATCCTGCCCTCGCTCACCACCGCGGCGCGGGCGGACGACCTGCTGATCTGGTCGCCGACCAAGCTTTCGGACCGGTCCTACAAGGCGACGATGGGGTTTCGCCTGCCGGCGGAATGGGAAACGAGCGCTGGCGCCGACATCGCGCTTGCCTCGACCAAGGGCGGGGCGCCACTGCCCGATTCCGAACAGGCAATGCTTTGGGGCAGGATCACCAGGACGAACGTCACCCCGGCAAGCCAGTCACAGCAGGGCGCGAGCGTCAGCGTTGATACGCTGCGCGGCAGCGGCGCGCTGACCCTCAGCCGCTCGCGTAGCTGGATCCTGTCCGATTCGCTCGACATGCAATCGAGCCGGTCCATCAGCGTTCAATTTGACCCGGTCGATGCCCGGCAGGCTTCTGTGACGGCATCCCAAGCGCTGAAACTGATCCATCCCTGGACGGGAACCTCGCTTTCGGCAGGCACAGGCGTCAGCAATGCCAGCGGCGACTTCTCGAGTACGGTGGCGGTCAGCCAGACCATCCTGCCGAACCTCAACTTCGATGCGTCGATGAACAATCCATTTTCGGGGGGTGAGGCTGGCAGCGTCAATCTCCGCTATCGCGTTAACTGGTAGCGGTGCTGAAACCAAACTCTGTCGAAGGGCGTTTCCTCCGCAGGTTTCACGGAGGAATGGATCATGGTTTTCAAGGAGCAGACATTTCACGGGCTCGAACCCGAGATGGAAGCCGAAATCGCCAATCGCGCATCGGTCGAGGCGGCCGTTGCCAATGCGCTGGCGATCGCCGGTGGCATCGATGCGTCTGATGTCGAAGTGACGATGGAGAACGACCAGATCGTGTTGAGCGGCACAGTCGGCACGGTGGGCGAAATCGAACGGGCAACCGCGGTCGCCAAGGCCGTCGAGGGCGTGCATGCGGTGCAGAACCGGATTCTGCTTGGCGGATCTTCGCTTGACGGTACGCATTGACCAGACGGCGGGCTGCTCCGGGTGCAGACCTGCCGGACGAGGAATAGCACGTCTTCGCCTATAAGCCGGCGCTCAGCTGATCAACCGGCGAAGCGTTCGACAAGGAAGGACGAGCCGGCCAGACGATCGGTTTTCTGCATGGCGCCCGAACTCTGCGGCTGATAGGCGATGGCAAGCAGCACGACGCTGACGGCGACATAAGAGATGGCCAAAAGAATCATCTTGATACGCATGATGAATACTCCCGTTTCACAATAAACGCGGCTGATATTGCGAAGTTCCTCATCGGCGAGATCAGATGAGAAAAGCCCGACTGAAGTATCAGCCGGGCTTTTTCTGCATGGATTTGCCTTATCGGCAGATTCGGGTTTCCTTGACGACCGTATGGCCGTGACGGCGGATTTTTTCCGTCTTGGTGAAGCAGTCCTGGGAGACGTGGCGCGGCCGCATGTGATGGCGATAATAGGGCCGTTCCGCATGACGGTAAGTGGGACTGGCATCATCCGTGGTGATGGTCACACTTGCCGCCTGGGACGGCATTGCGGAAAAGATGGATGCAGCAGCGAGCGTGCAGGCAAGGATAATCTGTTTCATGACAAGCCTCTCTTTCTGAGTTGGTCACGGCATCAACTCGCTGGAAGCGCAGTCGGTTCAATCACATAGAGTTACCGATTGTGACGGAGGCAGAAACCTTTGACGCGCCGGATCGTTAGCGCAGGGGGATAGCCGGAGGCATCATTCATGGGACCGATTGCAAGGATCATCGCCGTCGTCGCCGGGCTTGCCGGCGGCACGGTCTTTTCGCAGGCGCCGGAATTTGCGCAGCAATACCGCCAGCGGATCGGCGGGGCGATCGACGAATTGCGAGTCATCGTCGAGGATTTCAATGTCCAGGCGGCCGAACACCATCTCGATCGCCAGCAGGCGCTGAACGCCTATGCGCAATCATCCGACGATTTCCTGCGCGACCGCGGCGTTTCCATGCGAAGCACGATCACACGTTACGAAACGCTGCTGTCGCAGCAGCTCCACCTTGGCACCGCCGCACCCGTCGCCAAGCCTTTCGTGCTGCTGCAAGACGCGGATGACGTCGTTTTTGCCAATACCTGGCGCGATTTCGTGCCCGGCGTTCCCGTCAGCTTTGCGGGTCTCGTCTGGGGCGCGATCGGTTTTGTCGGCGGCTGGATGGTGGCGGCACTGGTGGGATTGGGGGCAAGGCGGGCCGTGAAGATGCGGCGGGCCCGTCGTCAGGTGTCGTGAACCGATCGGTGGCGAACGCGGGCCTAGCGACGGTCTTCTGCGAGGGGGCTGCCCCCTGAATGGCCGCGCGCAGCGAATGGCTCCGGAACGTGATGTAAGCTTAGCCAAGCTTTGCGCTGAAGTTACCCCCGCCAAACTCGGCGAGGGTCGTTGATATCGATCGGAACCAGTTCGTCCGATTGCCTGCTTGATGATCGAGCCAGAGAGCCTTGTTACGCGGAAGCTGCCGCTTCCTTGGCGACGCCGCCTGACAGCAAGCGCCAGATACCGAACGCCACCGCGCCCATCGCGAGGAAGATCAAAAAGATCAGGAAGTTGTAGTAGATCATCGCCGCCAGCGCGACGAGTGCCAGCCCAAGGGCAATGGCCGGGACAACGGGATAGCCCCATGCCTTGAACGGTCGGGCAAGCTCGGGCTCGGTCCGACGAAGTTTGAACAGCGATGCCATGGAGACGATGTACATGATGATCGCGCCAAACACCGACATCGTGACGATATTGGCAGTCAGCGGCAGGCCGCCGATCTGGATCAGGTTGTCGGAGAAGATCGCGGCAATGCCGACAACGCCGCCCGCGAGGATAGCAAGATATGGCGTGCGGAATTTCGGATGGATCTTCGCGAGAACTTCCGGCAGGTAGCCTGCGCGGCCCAACGCGAAAATCTGCCTGGAATAGCCCATGATGATACCGTGGAACGATGCGATCAGGCCGAACAGACCGATCCAGACCAGCATATGCAGCCAGCCGGAGGATTCTCCGACGACAGCCTTCATCGCCTGCGGCAACGGATCGTTGATGTTGGACAGCGTGCGCCAGTCGCCCACGCCTCCCGCGAAGATCATCGTGCCGAAAGCCAGGAATACGAGAGTGAGAATACCTGCGATATAGGCAATCGGCACGGTGCGGGTGGGGTTCTTGGTTTCCTCGGCAGCCATTGCCGCGCCTTCGATCGCCAGGAAGAACCAGATGGCAAATGGAATGGCGGCAAAGATGCCTCCAATGGCGCCGACCGAGAATTCAGGGGCGCCAGCCCAGCCATTGGCCGCGAAGTTGGCGACGGAGAAGCCGGGTAGAACGACACCCATAAAGACCAGGAGTTCAATAATGGCGAGGATGGTAATGAAGAGCTCGAATGTCGCAGCGATGGTGACGCCGACAATATTGAGCGCCATGAAGACGATATAGGCGCCGACGGCCGCCATTTTCGGATCAAGCCCCGGGAACTGCACATTCAGATAGGCGCCGATGGCAAGCGCGATGGCCGGAGGGGCGAAGACGAATTCCACCAGTGTTGCGAAACCGGCAACGAAGCCGCCGAGCGGGCCGAAAGCCCTGAGCGCATAGGCAAACGGCCCGCCGGCATGGGGAATAGCTGTCGTCAACTCGGTGAAGGAGAAAATGAAGGTGGTGTACATGACGGCAATCAGGATCGTGGTGATCAAAAAGCCGAGTGTGCCGGCGGCCGCCCAGCCATAGCTCCAGCCGAAATATTCGCCCGAGATGACGAGGCCGACTGCAAGTCCCCATAAATGCAGCCCGGTCAGGCTCTTGGCGAGCGTCGGTTGAGAATTTGACATGATTGTTCCCCTTTTTTTTAGATTGAACTTTATGTTTCTTGGTGTGGCAGCGCTTCTATGGCGCCTTCGGCATTTTCCTTGAGATCGACACCGGTCAGCTGCAAGCGAAGCGCCTCCCGGACGATCCAAACGATCTTGTCCGCTGCGATCTCGTAGCTGAGCCCGTCGGCATGAATATTTGAAATACAGTTGCGCTCGCTGTCCCGCCGTCCCGATTGCGGTCGGAACGTGATGTAGGCGCCGAGACTGTCAGGCACGCTTAGTCCCGGCCTCTCGCCGATCAGCACGATGGCGACTTCCGCACCAAACGCCGCCGCCGCCTCATCACCAAATGCCACCCGCGCTTGCTCGCCCAATATCACCGGGGCGAGGCTGAAGCCTCCGAGGCGCTTCATGCATGCCTTAAACAACGGCACCGCGTGGTGCTCGACCGCCGAGGCCGAAAGCCCGTCTGCAATGATGAAGGCGATATCATAACGATCGCCTGGACCTGGAAGATCGGCTGTGTTGGTCTGGCGGCCGAGATCCGGGCGCGCCAGATAGATCGTACGGTCTTTGGCGCGAGACCGAATATGGATCGTCGGCACGGGCGCAAGCTGCTCAGCTAGGGCGACAAAATCCACGTGCCCATGCACGGCATCCCGCGCCCGGGCATGGGCAAGCTGGAAGTCGAGAATTGCTGATGTCGGCAAGGCGTCGCCGGCCCTTCCGAGCCCAATCCGGGCGCGTGTGGCGTTGCGGAACCGCGCAAACGGATCTCGTTCGAAGGGACTCATGCCGATGCCCTGTAGCTCAAGAGATTGCGGGAGAAGGCGCCCGAGGCGCTGGCAGGCGCCAGACGACCCGTGTGATCAAGCATGCCCATGCGATGAAGCCAGGCTTCGAATTCCGGAGCGGGCGGACGATTGAACTGGTGCCTGAGGCCGACAATATCGTGGTAGGAAAGGCTCTGATAATTGAGCATGACGTCGTCGGCGCCGGGCACTGCGATAAGGAAGCTGACGCCAGCGACAGTCAGCAACACCATCAGATTATCCATATCGTCCTGGTCGGCTTCCGCATGGTTCGTGTAGCAAACGTCGACCCCCATCGGCACGCCAAGCAGTTTGCCGCAGAAATGATCTTCGAGCCCGGCGCGGATAATTTGTTTGGCGTCGAAGAGGTATTCGGGGCCAATGAAGCCAACCACCGTATTGACGAGCAATGGATTGAGTTCACGTGCAACGGCATAGGCCCGCGTCTCGACCGTCTGTTCGTCGACACCATGATGGGCGTCGGCCGAAAGAGCGCTGCCCTGGCCGGTCTCCAGATACATGACATTGTTACCGACCGTGCCGCGTTTCATGGAAAGTGCTGCCTGCTGGCCTTCCCTGAGGATGGCGAGATCGACGCCGAAACCCTTGTTAGCGGCTTCCGAGCCGGCGATTGACTGGAACACCAGATCGAGCGGCGCTCCAGCCTCGATCGCCTTGATTGACGTGGTGACATGGGTCAACACGCAGGATTGGGTCGGGATATCGAACCGTTCGCGGAGCCGGTCGAAAAGAACCATCAATCTTGTGCAGGCTTCAAGATTGTCGGTAGCCGGGTTGATGCCGATGACCGCATCGCCGATCCCATAAAGAAGTCCGTCGAGCGTCGAGCCGGCAACGCCTTCAGGATCATCGGTGGGATGATTGGGCTGAAGGCGGCTCGATAGTCGGCCGGGCAGACCGATCGTGGAGCGAAAGGCCGTGACCACCTTACATTTGCCGGCGACGGTGATCAGATCATGGTTGCGCATGATCTTGGAGACCGCCGCGACCATTTCGGGGGTGAGGCCTGGTGCAATGGCGAGCAGTTTTTCGGAGGTAGCGTCGTAGGAGAGAAGCCAATCGCGAAACTCACCGACCGTCATGTGAGATACCGGCGCGAATGCCATCCAATCATGGCGGTCGACGATCAGTCGACTGACCTCGTCGACCTCGTATGGGATGACGAGATCCTCCAGGAAAGTCTTGAGAGGCATATCCGCGAGCAGGTAACGGGCGGCCACGCGCCGCTCATTGCTCGACGCTGCGATCCCGGCCAGCACGTCACCTGATTTCAGCGGCGAAGCGCAAGCCAATACCGATTTCAGATCCTGAAAGACATGGCGTTCGCGTCCTAGAACGATCGAATATGTTGTCATCTGCTCCTGGCCGTCGATCAGCCTATCGATGCCCGAGAACTCGTCCTCTTTGGTGGGCAATCGCGGGCTTCCGCCGAGCATGTTTTTGCTCGGCCCCATAGCCAGCAACGCAAGATGCGTGCCATTTAATGGGCTAACGTACCAAGGCAACCGTGCCAAAGGCTCCGGATGGCGGGCTATGACCGCTTACACAGCTCGGCTCTCGCAGAGACTGTTTTCAATTTAGGGTGGTTGTATCCACTTTACGATAACATGCTCCGATATGCGCACATTTGCGCCCGGCTCAACACTGATTGCGCAAATATTCGTTGATCGTCCCGATCCCGTGGTTCTGGCCGGGGTGCTTTTTCGGTGGGGCATTTTGTGCTGAGACGCGATCGTCAATTTTGAGCGAACTGACCGTTGATCGGCGCCGATGTCGAAAAACTAGCCAGTTGAATGAGTCCAGTCGATCGCCAATCCCTTGCCCAAGAGTTCGGGCGTTTCGCGAAGACCGGCTATAAGATCGTGAACCGTAACCGCCATGAGGGTGCGGATCCAATTGGCTTTATCGGCAGCTGGGCGGGCCGTGGCAGCGCTTCTGGCGAAGGCTGAGCGCATCGCCGTCAGCCTTAGAGGCGCCGCTAAGTCGATATCCAAGTTCAAGGAGTGCTTCGGAAAACCCGATCCGGATTCCGCTGCCGCGGCGTCTCCAGGCCAACCCAAGTGAGAACCACCGACATATCGCGCTCCCCCATTTGATAATGCGAAGACGCTTATTTCTTTGATGAAATATTGGCCCTCGCGTATGGCCCGCACATTGGTTCCCGCACGGCTGATATGTTGAGGTCCTTTCTTATGATTGCGCATAGTTCGATGGCGGCCACGTTTTCTGGATTGAGCAACGTATGCATCTCGGCTCTGCTTACTTTCAGATCCTCGGTAACTACCTGGAACATATCTCCGATTTCCATCCTCGGAATCGGTTCGCGATACTTTCCATCCTCATATGCATCAAGCTGAGCCTCTTGATACTTCCGATAGGCCTCATTCACGCTGCGAACAGACAGCGCTTCGGAAGAGATATCATTGTGAACGAACTCGATGCATCCTCGCGGATAGTGATCGCCCAGAGCATCAATGACATCGCCTGCCGTCTTCAGCACCTCAATCGCAGAAGCGTCGCTCGCACGCGAGAGTGCGGCGTGTCAGTATTTTCGAAGCATGTCGTCCGCGGCTTTCAACGCGGCCTCCTCGTCTCTTGCCTGAAACTTCGCGTTTATCTCCTTCGCTTCATCCATATGATCTGAGAAAATCGCGTGAAGAAAAGGGTTGGTGCTTGCGAGGTCATTCATCAACTCCTCGACCGATCCCGGCCTTACATCTTGAGCGATTACTCCTGAGGCGAGAAACCCAACCCCCGCGCATAGCGATAAGAAATTTTTCAAACTCGTCCCCACTTTGTACGTCGCCAGAAGACCTATCAGTCCATCGTGACGCCGCCGGCGTCAATGTGGCTGCGCGTCACGCCAAATTCGTCGGCAAGGTCGCCCAACGCTTCCCCTACGTCAGCGTCCAACGAGAGGGCCGCGGAGTCGCGCAGACGCAGCGCGCCTCGATGAAGCAAGATTTGCAGATCAGGTCTCGAGATGTCCGCAGTCCGATTGCGGCGTCTTAGAGAAGAGTGGCTGTGTCGGCAGCAGCCTCTGCTCATCGAGACCTCGCGATTCGAACGCGCGACCCCCAGATTAGGAATCCGCTCCGAGCTCCTGCGTGGCAAGGGTTCTCGCCGCGCATGTCGCATCTATGTTGCATTCACGCTAGGAAGGTGCGCTCGGCCGCCGCCAGTTCGTCGGCGTCATCGTCGTTCGGAAACAGGTGGGAATAKCGGTCCATCGTGAGCGCGATCGTCGAATGGCCCATGCGCTCCTGAACCATTTTCGGGGTTAGCCCGAGGCCGCCGTCTTCCTTACGGTTGATGCACCATGAGGCGAAGAAATGCCGCAGGGCGTGCATGCCGGTGTACTTCGGCGCCATGATCGGATTGCCCTTGTCGTCGACGTCGCCGCTATCCACGGCGATGCCAGCGGCCACCCAGGCCGGATGCAGGCCGCGCCGAAGGATATTGTTCAACTGCTCAACCTTGCCGACGCCGTTCGGAAAGACGAGATCGAGAACCATGATCGGCTCGCCGGCTTCGTCCTTCTTGCCGGTGTCCCGCTTCGGGCAGGCCAGTTTCCATTCCTTCAGCGCGTTGATGACCATCGGCGGGGCCGGAACTGTGCGCTCGCTCGTCTCTGACTTCGGGCGGCCGATATCGTTGAACCGGTCGGCCCGCTGGCGAACGTGGATCTCACGTCGATCGAGGTCGACATCCGGCCACCTTAACCCGCGCAGCTCGGAAGCCCGTAAGCCGCAGAAGATCGCCATGAGAATGATCGGGCGCCAACGCCCGGCCAGGATGCCGAGGAGCGCTTTGATGTCCTCGCGGGTTGGAATATCCACCCCGATCTTCAGCTTGCCTTTCTGACGCTTCTCCTGTGTTTTCTCGCTGAATCCGCGGCGCTTTTTCCGCTCCCTGACGACATTCCTTGCGACCAGGCTCAGTTCCTGCGCATCGGCAAGCATCGTGCCGAGGCTAACCAGCACCTTCTTGATCATCGCCGGCGATCTGCCGCCCTCGCGCAGGTCATCCTCGAACTTTCGTATCCTGGCGATCGTCAGGGTGGGCAGCTTGAGCGCGCCGATGAAGGGATTGATGTGCAGGCGAAGATGGCGCTCATAATCTTCGATGGTTGCACGCTCCAGCCCGGCAGCCTTAGCGCTGGCGATCCATAGCTTGCCCGCCGCTTCGACGCTGACGCTGGCACTCTCCGCCACGTGAACGCCTTCCCTGACCTCGACGGCGGCCGTCGCTGCGAACTGGTCAGCTTCCTTCTTCTTGGCAAAGGTCTTCAGCCGGCGCTTGCCGGCGGTATCGACGTAATCGACGACCCATGCCGATTTCTCGACGCCCTTGGGAGTGGTCCATTCGCGCTTACGGACTGACATCGCTGATCACTTCTTTTCAAATGGATCTTCATCTAAATCTGGGAGGCGGTTGACTTCAGAATCCTTCCCAGCTCTGTAACCCAGCATATAAATTTCGAACTCGGCATCCGAGAGCTTGCCCAACGCCTTCCGCTCGACTGGCGGTATTGCGTATTTTTCCGGGCGCCCGATCAGAGCTATCGCCTCCTCTTCTGCCTCATCATACTCGGACTGGTAGTTTTCGATCTCCTCTTCGCCACGTCGGGTGCGATACTCATCCCACAGGCCCTCGGTGTCATGCGCCCGGTCAACAATTTCCAGATGGCGCGGATCAAGAACATTGCCAATCGCGATAATCGCGAGATCGCTTTCGCCGCCTTTGGCCTTGGCATGACGGTCCAGCAGTTCAAAGCGTTGCCCGAAGAACAGCGCCGCGCCGCGTGGGATGCACACAGCCGGCTCTGCAGCCCTGCCGCCCTCGCCCCAGAGCGTGGAGCGCAACCGGACCGCCCACGACTGCCGCGGCCCTTCGAACGGGTTCCCGAAGAGAAGATGATCCAGATTGGCCGGGAGCTGATCAGGATCAAACACCAGCTGCCCCAAGGTCATTTCGGCTCGTGGGTCCTGGAGCAGAGCGGGCTGTCCATTAGCCAAGCGCAGCGCTTCATGCGCGCGGCCATAGCAGCCCCGAGCGATCAGCTGCCGTGAACGGCTAAGAGCGCGTGGCGAAAGCCTCCTCGAGCGCGATTTTTATTCTCTGGGCAAGTTCGCTGTCGGGAGTAGTGAGAGCTTGAATATCTCCCGATGATGTTTTCAGTGTCACTGTCATCACCTTCGGGTTCTCCAAGAAGAACATGGCGCCAAAGGCTAGGCCAAATCCCGCTATCCCTAGCGGGACGCTGAATAGACATCCCAGCAATGAGATGACGCAAAGAAACCCCAAAAGTGAATGCATTGGCGTGTCACCTAACTTAGTCTCCAAAGACACGCTTCCGATATTCGCGATCTGATAGGAAGCCTCCCCGAATTTTGCGATTGATCGCGTGATGACAATATCGCCAGCTGAGAGAATTGGCTCCATCTTTACCCCCATGAACCCCATAAACGCTCCTAAGCGTGGCAGAGCACACCCAGGGGTCAAGTTATTCCAAATGCGGAGCCGAGCGACGCGTACTCGCTGTCAGCCGCTTGTCACCGCGCGGCCCTCCTCTAGCCGCGCTGGTAACAAACCAATTCCGCCTGATTGCCGAATTCGGCTATCGCGTCATTCTGGTTTTCCTCGACTGAAAAATCCGGTTGCTGATAGGCCAATATGGCCAGCTGGCGGGCGAGATTTCCCATTGCTTTATCCGTGACCGCATCAATAACCTGCATCATCGCGGACATCGGCGTATCTGCCTGACGTTTTGTCATGATAACTCGGGCCAATTCGCCAATTGCTTTGCATTTGTCTTCGGCCTTGGCTGGTGTCACCAGTGCAACGATACAGCTCGCCGCAATGCATGCCGTCGACGATAAAGACTTCATAGTTTCCCCCTACGCATCACAACCGAGAGGTCGTATGGTCGCACAGGGCAGGTTGCAGTCAAGGAGTAGGAAGATCGCCAATACGGCGTACACTTCATTGACCCCGACACGGCCTGAACGGACGCGGGCTAAGGACGCCCAGCGAAGCAATCTCGCCAAGCTCTAATGCGCGTGTAGGGGCTCTTATGGGCGAGGCTCAGAGAAACATCCGGGCGGGGTGATCATCTCCACGGCCCGGATTTCCTGCTCGGATAACGGCTGACCGTTCTCCCAATCCCTGAACCCGAAAAGGAAATAATAGACGTCCGGAGTATCGCCGATCTGCATTATCGGGCGATCCGGATAGAGCTCATTGTAACGCCGACGAGCGGCTTCGACATCGGCTGAAGCATCAGCCATTTGCGACGTACCTCCGTCAGAGCTCCCATAGCCTCTTTGAAGTGCGAGTGAAGTTGGGGGCCGGATCTACCTCCCGCACCATATATGTCTGCTCTCGCCCGATGATGATCAAGACCAGCCCGGCAAGGAAGGCGACGCTGCACACCATCAATCCGATCAGCGGCGGCCACAGGTTGCGATCATAGGTGTCCAGCAATTCGTTGGTCAGCCACCAATAGCAAGCGGCATCGACGATCGGGCTGAAAATGAACAGCGACACACCCAGCAAGCCTATCGAGCTGAAATACTGCGTCCCTGAAATCTCGAATCTCTTTGTCATGGTCCCTCCCGCAGGATCAAACCGCAAATTTGCGGATCGATACAGCTCCAACAAAAAAGGCCGGCGCTACAGGATGCCGGTTGGGACGCCATCATCTTCCGCCATGAATTCCGCCCCTAGTCCGAAGAGACCACCGAGCGAGCCCTTCGGCTTTTCCATGAGAGCCCTGGCGACGCGCTGCAATGACATTCTGCTTTCGATCGAGCCAAGACCTGCTTCGATCCCGTTGATGGTATCAATGTGCTTGAGGAAGTCGTCTATCGACCAATCAGTTTCGGGAAACTTTAATTTGCTGTTCGCTTCCATCGTGAAGAATTCGACTCCGTTAGATTTCGAACTGCCACGAAATGCAGTGTGAGCAACAATATTCCGCATCTCCCCGAACTTCCTGGCGCGCCTCGCGAGCTCATCGAATTCGGCCGCCTTCTGTTTGTCTAGGATGAAGAAGTCTACGAGCGTTCTGAGCGTCTTGATCTTGTCGTCGAACGTCATGTTTCGAGTGATGATTGCTGCACGGGCGCCTTTCGCCTCAAGCACTTCGCCGAGCGCAGCATTGATGCCCGCTTCCATTAAGGCGAAGTATCCCATGAACGCCCCAACGAGCGCGAAGGCCCTCATGTCCGGATTGAGTTCGAGAAGATCGTTTTTGGACAGTCCTAAACTCATGGATTTCTTTCCAGCAGTCACTAGGCACCTTATCCACAAAAGCCTCACCGATGAGCGGGCAAAGCCCCGCACGCGCCACTCACTCGCGGTATGAGCGCAACGTGCCAGAGCAGTTGTGGAAGTCAAGGGGAAGGCAAGAGGCCGCGTAACTCTCCCAACAGAGTCTGGACCTCAAGATAGGTCATGGCTTGAGATGACCATAGGCGGGAAATGTTCCGATCGTCGACTAAATCGCCCTTGTGCGTCCTCCCCGAGAACACTGCCAAGGACTGCGCGTAGACTACCTCTTCGCCGTTGTCGTCGTCATAGAACAGCATTTCAACCAGATAGTCAGGGAACCGAGGCGAGCTGTCGAGAGCGATGCGTACCTGGCACTCCTTGTGGCAACCGGTCATGTTGCCGACCAATGAGCGCACATACTCCTCGGCATCCTCCGCAAGATGATCGTGGGGCGAATGCCTACAGCTTGATCTCGTGGAAGCCGCCGCATGCGGTCCTGGCAAACTGGACGGCGCCCGCCACCACCCGCATCGGCGCCATGGCGGCGCTTCGCCTCGCCATCGACGAGGAGGAAACCGGCGACAGTCCCCTCGTCGGTCCGATGATACGGGCAGCGCTCGCATACCTCGAGCAGGAGGGCGCGCTATGATGATGATCACCCGGCGCCGGCTTCTTGGTGCCGCCGCCGCTGCATCCCTTCCTTTGGCCCTGCCAAAGGCTGCAGCAGGCTTGGATGACGGTCCGGCTGCTGATCGACGCCCACAAGGCCGCTGTAGGCCGTTGGGACGATCTGCCAGTGGTATGGCCCGACGAGGTCTCAATGGCCTTGTGGGAAAGGTTAAGCGCTGAAAAGGACGCCGCTGCCAGAGCTGTCTGCTGCTACCGGCCGACCACGATCGAGGGCGTCCACGTTAAGGCCGAATACATTTTCGGCTGCGAGGACTTCGTCGACCAGGAAGCGAATGATGACTGGACTCGGGCCGAGCTGATCAGCGGCTTTCTGCCGCCGGACATGGGGGCGTGATTCGAGCGTTCCATGTTGCATTCCATGTCGCGTGGAGTCGCCGTAAGCACAGGGAATCTCCCGGAATTGCGTGAAATCCCAACGCAACATAAACGCAACATGGAGAGAGGCGGTTTGCGGCCTAAGTACCCGAAACAAATGGTGATCCCGGCGCGATTCGAACGCGCGACCCCCAGATTAGGAATCTGGTGCTCTATCCTGCTGAGCTACGGGACCACTTGAGTGCCATGCATACAAAAGGCTTGGCGCGAAGCCAAGCCTTAATTGTTGCTAGAGGCCGAGGCGCTGTTCGGCGAGGCGGACCCAATAGGAGATGCCGTGGGCGATGGCTTCGTCGTTGAAGTCGTAGGCCGGGTTGTGGAGGCCGGYGCTGTCGCCGTTGCCGATGAAGATGAAGGCGCCGGGGCGGGCGTTCAGCATGTAGGAGAAATCCTCGCCGCCCATCATCGGATCGATCTCGGCGTTGACGTTCGCCTCGCCGGCGATGGCGCTGGCGGTGGCGACCGCATGCTCGGTCTCATCGGGGTGGTTGACGGTGACGGGATAGTTGCGGTGGAAGCTGATTTCGGCCTCGGCACCGTGGGCCGCAACCAATCCCTCGACGATCTGCCGGAACCGCGTCTCGGCGAGCGTGCGCACCTCAGGGTCGAGGGTACGAACCGTACCGGCGAAGGTCGCATCGTTCGGAATGACGTTATGGGCGAAACCGGCATTGAACTTGGTCACCGAGACGACCACCGAGCGCAGCGGATCGGCACTGCGCGAGGCGATCATCTGCAGATTGGCGACGATCTGGGCGCCGATGGCGATCGGGTCGATCGTCCGGTGCGGCTGGGCGGCGTGGCCGCCGCGGCCCTTGATGGTGACGGTGAATTCGTCGGTCGCCGCCATGATCGCGCCCTTGCGGGTGGCGAACTGGCCGACGGGCAGGCCCGGCAGATTGTGCATGCCGTAGACCTCTTCGATAGCGAAGCGCTCCATCATGCCGTCCTTGACCATCAGATTGCCGCCGCCGCCGCCTTCTTCGGCGGGTTGGAAGATGACGGCGACGTTGCCGTTGAAGTTGCGGGTTTCGGCGAGGTATTTCGCGGCGCCGAGCAGCATGGCGGTGTGGCCGTCATGGCCGCAGGCATGCATCTTGCCCGGCGTCTTCGAAGCCCAGGGTTTGCCAGTGATCTCGGTGAGCGGCAGGGCGTCCATGTCGGCGCGCAGGCCGACCGTGCGGGAGCCTTCGCCCTTGCCCTTTATCAGGCCGACGACACCGGTGCGGCCGATGCCGGTGACGATCTCGTCGACGCCGAATTCCTTGAGTTTTTCGGCGACGAAGGCGGCCGTATTTTCCACCGCGAAGAGGAGCTCGGGCCGGGCATGAATATGGCGGCGCCATTCGGCGACCTCGTCCTGCAACTCCGCGGCTCTGTTCAAAATCGGCATATCGGCGTTCCTGTTATGAAATCTCGACAATCTTTCATCGCATCACAAGGGTGTGAGGCTGTGGAAATTACTTAGTCAATGACCTTTGCCATGTCATAGCCATATAGGCTAAATAGGGGAAGATTTCGAGATTTTCCTGATATCTGAAGGACGAACCGTGTCGACGCGCCACTTCCGTTTGTTTGCTGCCTTGCGGCCGCTTTCTTTCGTATCAGCGGCGACTGCCGTTTTTCTGGGCTCCGTTCCGCTTGCCCAGGCCAATCCGCATATTCTCGTCGACGTGCAGACCGGCCGCGTGCTCGAGCATGAAGAGGCCTTCCGCAAATGGTATCCGGCCTCGCTGACCAAATTGATGACCGTCTATACCGTGTTCGATGCGATCCGCGCCGGGCAGATCAGCCTCGATACGCCGATCGTCATGAGCAAGCGCGCCGCCGCGCAGCCTGCCGCCAAGATGTATTTCAAGCCGGGCCAGAAGCTGACGCTCGACAGCGCGCTGAAGATCCTGATGGTGAAATCGGCTAACGACATCGCGGTCGCGGTCGCCGAAGCCATCGGCGGCACGCAGGAAGGCTTCGTGACGCGGATGAACGGCGAGGCGCTGAAGCTCGGCATGACGGATTCGCATTTCGTCAATCCGAACGGCCTGCCCGGCAAGGGTCAGTATACGACGGCGCGTGACCTTGCGGTGCTGACGGTGGCGCTGCGCCGCGACTTTCCGCAATATGCCGGTTATTTCGCGCTGGAGGGCTTCACCACCGGCCAGCAGAACGTGCCGAGCCTCAACATGCTGATCGGCCGCTTCGCCGGCGCCGATGGCATGAAGACCGGCTTCATTTGCGCCTCGGGCTTCAACCAGATCGGTTCGGCGACGCGCAATGGCCGCACGCTGATCTCGGTCGTGCTTGGCACCGACAGCCTTGCAGCGCGCGCCGATGCGACGGCGAACCTTTTGCAGAAGGGTTTCACCACCCAGCCTGCCAGCAACGACACATTGGGTTCGCTGAGACCCTACGGGTCGGGACAGGACCAGGTGACCGACATCAGCGCCGATATCTGCAGCGCCAAGGGCGCCAAGGTGCGCAGCGAAACGCGCGACGAAGTCGGCCGCATGAAGGTGCAGTCACCCTATATCCAGCCGATGGACCACGATCCGCAATTCGTCTTTGCCGGCCTCATTCCAGGCCAGGATCCGCAGCCGGCCGCGCAGCCGGAAAAAATGGCACGGGGCGATACCGCGGGAGTGCTCGCCAACGTGCCGGTGCCGATGCCGCGCCCGACATCCTTTTAAGCTTTTAAGGTAGATGACATGAGCGCGCTCAACGACAGGATTCCGGTCACCATCCTGACCGGCTTTCTCGGCGCCGGCAAATCGACGCTGCTCAACCGCATCCTCAAAGACCCTGTGATGAAGGATGCGGCCGTCATCATCAACGAATTCGGCGATGTCGGCATCGACCATCTCCTGGTCGAAAGTTCCGGCGATTCGATCATCGAGCTTTCCGACGGGTGCCTTTGCTGCACCGTGCGCGGCGAGTTGGTGGATACGCTGGCGAACCTGATGGACGCGGTGCAGACGGGCCGCGTCAAGCCGGTCAAGCGCGTCGTCATCGAGACGACAGGCCTTGCCGATCCTTCGCCGGTCATGCAGGCGATCATGGGCAATCCCGTCATCGCCACGAATTTCGAGCTCGACGGCGTCGTTACCGTCGTGGACGCGGTGAATGGGCTGCAGACGCTCGATAATCACGAGGAAGCGCGCAAGCAGGCGGCGGTCGCCGACCGGTTGATCGTCTCGAAAAAGTCGATGGCCGAGGCAACGGGCGGGCTGGAAAAGCGCCTGCGGGCGCTCAATCCGCGCGCGGTGATGATGGATGCCGACAGCACTGATGCGGGCAGTGCCGCAGTACTGGTCAACGGGCTCTACGATCCGGCGACGAAGATTGCCGATGTCGGCCGCTGGCTGCAGGACGAGGATGCACACGAGGCGCATCACAATCACGACCACGGTCGTGATGGACATCACAATCACGATGATAATCGTGATGGCGATCATGGCCATGATCATTCTGGTCACCACCACCATCATCACGCTCATGCGGATCAGGATCCGCATGACGTCAATCGTCACGATGACTCGATTCGTTCTTTCTCGATCATTGAGCAGAAGCCGATCGATCCGATGGCGCTCGAGATGTTCATCGATCTCCTGCGTTCGGCCCATGGCGAGAAGCTGTTGAGGATGAAGGCGATCGTGTCGGTCTCCGACCGGCCGGATCGGCCGCTGGTGCTGCATGGGGTGCAGAGCATCTTCCATCCGCCGGTGCGGCTTCCCGCCTGGCCGGGGGAAGACCGGCGCACACGCATGGTGCTGATCACCAGGGATCTGCCGGAAGCCTTCGTGAAGGATCTCTTCGACGCCTTCCTCGGCAAGCCGCGCATCGATATGCCGGATCGTGCGGCGCTCTCCGACAATCCGCTCGCCATTCCCGGCCTCAGAATTTAGAGCATGTCGCGCAAAAGTGTGCAGCGGTTTTGCGATAACGACATGCGTAAAACAAAGAGCTAAAGCGCAGGAAGCGAATCTGAAAGATCGCGACGCGCTTTAGCGCTTGCGGATCAGGAAGCGATGGCCGCTTTCGGTCTTTTCCGTCTCGACCAGTTCGTGGCCGTCCTCATTGCAGAAATGCGGCATGTCGATCACAGCAAGCGGATCGGTGGTGTCGACGCGAATGAGCGTGCCGCTCGCCATGGCGGCGAGCTTCTTGCGTGTCTTGATCACCGGGAAGGGGCATTTCAGGCCGCGAAGATCGTAGAGAACGGGGGTCAAGCCGTTCAGTTCCGCGCCCAGAATTTCCAGAACGGCTTCTTTGCCGCGGCCTCTGCCGTTTCCTGCGGTTCGGGAGCCGTGTAGGCGAGCGGATTCTGCATCGGGTTCTGCATCGGCACCGGCACGACCGCAGGTGTCGCGTCAGCGACGGCCATTGGCTGCGGCTGGGCAGGTGCTGCAGGCGTGGCGCCAGGCGCGCTTTTGGCGGCGAGGCCCTGCGCGGTGCGTTTGGCCATCAGGTCTTCGAGTTCGGCGACCTTGACCATGCGGCCGGCTTCCAGCGAGGTGCCGGTCGGGGCGTAAGCAAGTTCGCGCCCCTTGCGCGTCTTGGCGACCACGGCCTTGCGCTCGGCTTCGGTGGGATCGTACCAGGCCATGCCGTCAAATTTGCTCATCGCCTTGGCATAATCGGCATCGTAGGTCTTGCCGTAGGAGGCGAGAGCTGCGGTCAGCGCCGGCGGCGTCGACATAGCCGGGCACTTGCCGGCGGCGTTGAAGGCGCCGCCGTCGGTTGCCTGCTGATTGAAGACGTATTTCTTCTCGCAGACGTTCACCTCGGGCGGGCGCTTCGTCACTTCGAAATTGTCGTAGCCGACCTTCAGCATCTTCCAGAAGTCGTAACTGCTGTCGAGGCGATGCTTCACCATGTTTTCCGCCGTCATGCGGAAGGGGAAAGCCTGCAGCTGCACCGTCGCCTGGCCGCCCTTGAAAGCGTCGCGGGCGAAGGCGTAGATCTCCAGCACCTGCTGGTCGGTCATCGAATAGCAGCCGGAGGAGGAGCAGGCGCCATGGATCATCAGATCGGAACCGGTGCGGCCGTTCGCCGCGTCGTAGCGGTTCGGGAAGCCGGTGTTGATCGCCAGATAATATTTGGAATTGGGGTTCAGGTTGGCGCGCGTCAGGTCGTAGAAACCTTCCGGCGCCTGCCGGTCGCCGGTCTTTACCTTCGGGCCGAGACGGCCGGACCAGGCGCAGATCTTGTAATCGGCGATCTTGTCAAAACGGTTGTCGGTCTTCGCCTTCCAGATCTCCATGGCACCTTCCTCCTTGAAGATGCGGATCATAATCGGCGAATTGCGGTCCATGCCCTTGGCGGACATCTGAGCAAGGATGTGGCCGGGAAGCGGCTGCTCGACCTTGTTCTTGACCTTGGAAAGATCGACCTGCGCGGTTTCCAACGCGTCATTGCAGCCGGACAGAGCCAGCGCCATGAGGGAAATATAGGCAAAATGACGTATGCGCATCCAAACTAGCCCATAAAGATAGTGCCACCCGGTCCGCCTATGGAGTCCGGGCATCAGAAGGAATCATAGGCGGCTTATACTTTATAAACCCTTACCAGCCTATGACTTTGCCACGAACGTCCCCGCAAGCGCGAGTGTTACAGATAACATCAATGTGGCCAAGATTTGGCCCCAATCGGCGAAGAGCCGAATGTCTGTTAGAGATTGCGGCCCATTGCGAGGAATTTCTGCCGGCGGTCGTTGCGCAACTGCTCGCCGGAACGGGACGCCATTTCGGCCAGCGCATTGGCGATCATATCGCCGGTCGCGGCAATGACGCTGTCGGGATCGCGATGCGCGCCGCCGAGCGGCTCGGAAATGATGCCGTCGATGATGCCGAGCGATTTCAGGTCTTCAGCGGTGATTTTCATGTTGGTCGCTGCTTCCCGGGCGCGGGTGGAATCGCGCCAGAGGATGGAGGCTGCCCCTTCGGGCGAGATGACGCTGTAGATCGAATGCTCGAGCATATAGACCCTATTGCCGGTGGCGATGGCGATGGCGCCGCCCGAGCCGCCTTCGCCGATGACGACGGAGACGAGGGGAACCTTGACGCCGAGACACATTTCCGTCGAGCGGGCAATCGCCTCGGCCTGGCCGCGCTCTTCGGCGCCGACGCCGGGATAGGCGCCTGCCGTATCCACCAGCGAAATCACCGGCAGGCCGAAACGATCGGCCATCTCAAGGATGCGGATCGCCTTTCGGTAGCCTTCCGGACGTGGGCTGCCGAAATTGTGCTTGATGCGGCTCTTGGTGTCGTTGCCCTTTTCCTGGCCAATGACGGCGACCGGCTGGCCGCGAAAGCGGGCAAGGCCTGCCTGGATCGCAGCATCCTCGGAAAACTTGCGGTCACCGGCGAGCGGCGTGAATTCCTGGAACAGCGTCTTGGCGTAATCGACGAAATGCGGGCGCTGCGGATGGCGGGCGACCTGCGTCTTCTGCCAGGGATTGAGCTTGGAGTAAATTTCGACGATCGCCTCACGGACGCGAACCTCCAGCCGGCCGATCTCATCGGTGGTGTCGATGCTCTCGTCTTCCGTTGCGAGCTTCTTCAGCTCGATGATCTTGCCTTCGAGGTCGGAGATCGGCTTTTCGAAGTCGAGATAATTGTGCATGAGGTGCGTTTCCGTTCCTTGTGCCCGGGGCGTTTTCCTGGCTCCGCCCCTTGTCGCCGGTCCTATTCGTGCTTTTTCGCCTGTTTGGCAAGGGGGTGATGCGTCTGGACAAGCTGCTGCAGCCTCTCTTCGAGGACATGTGTGTAGATCTGCGTGGTCGAAATGTCCGAATGGCCGAGGAGTTCCTGTACGACGCGCAGATCGGCGCCGTTGGCCAGCAGGTGGCTGGCAAAGGCGTGGCGCATGACATGCGGCGAGATCAGCGACGGCGTCAGGCCGGCGCGGATCGCCAGGTTCTTGAGGTCGCGGGCAAAAACCTGGCGCGGCAGATATCCCTCCTTCGAGGCGGAGGGAAACAGCCAGGCGCTTTCCGGCGGTTCCTTCATTGCTGCATTTTCGGTCGCCAGCAGGCGCCCGTAGGATTTGAGGGCTGATATCGCCGATTGCGACAGCGGCACCAGCCGTTCCTTGTTGCCCTTGCCGCGGATCATCAGAAAGCGGCCTTCCTGATCGAGCACGCGGGCAGGAAGCGAAACGAGTTCGCTGACACGCATTCCGGTGGCATAGAGCAGCTCCAGCAGTGCCAGCATGCGCAGGCGGTGCAACTGGCCCGGAGCCGCATCCTCCGCCTCGGCCTCTGCCTGCGAAAGTAACCTGCCGACCTCCTCGACACCCATCGTCTTCGGCAGCGGACGGCCCTTCTTCGGCGCATCGAGAATGCCTGTAGGGTCGTCGGTCCTTAGGCCCTCGGCATAGAGGAACTTGTAGAACTGCCGCATGGCCGCAAGCCGGCGCGCCTGCGAGGAGGGTTTGAAGCCCTTTCCGGCGAGTGAGGAGAGATAGGCGGCAAGATCGGCGGAGGCGGCTTCGGTAAGCCGTATGCTGCGCTCCTTCAGGAAGGATCTGACATCGTCGAGATCGCGTTCATAGGATTGCAGCGTGTTGGCGGCAGCACCCCGCTCGGCGCTCATCATCTCCAGGAAGGATTCCACATGGACGCGACCGAGATCCACCATGCCGGTCACTTCCTGGTCGTGTCGATCGCACCCGTGGCGGGCGGATTGACCCGCTCGGACGGAATGCGGATCGTCACGTCGCGCTGCTGCGGCTCCACGAAGGTCACAAGCGCCAGCATCGCTCCGTAGACCGTCCCGGCGAGGATCGCGCAGACGAACAGGAAACGGAACAGGGTCGGCATTCAGCAACTCCTTCATGCTCTGCTTCTGTTATAAGAAGCCTATCTGCAAGTGCAAGAAGCGGTATTCAAGCCATGATTCCCTTGTCCGCGACTTGACGCTCCACCTGCATTTGTCGATACCGTTTGCAAACAAAGTGTGAATGGACCGATGAGTGAACAACTGCTGACCGTTGCTGACAGCTTGAAAGACAGAGCTCGCGCCGCGCTCGGTTCACGCAATCTGATCCTTGTCGGCCTGATGGGCGCCGGCAAATCCTCCGTCGGCCGCATCGTCGCCAGCCAGCTCGCCATTCCTTTCATCGACAGCGATCTGGAGATCGAGCGGGTGTCGCGCATGACGATCGCCGAGCTTTTCGCCGCCTATGGCGAGCAAGAGTTCCGGGCGTTGGAAGCGCGGGTGGTGAAGCGGCTGCTAAAGAGCGGGCCGCGTGTCGTCTCCACCGGCGGCGGCGCCTTCATCAACGACCGGACGCGCAAGCATATTAAGAGGGGCGGCCTTTCCGTCTGGCTGAAGGCCGATCTCGACGTGTTGTGGGAGCGAGTCAACAAACGCGACACGCGGCCGCTGCTGAAGACCGAAAATCCGAAGCAGACGCTCGAGGGCCTGATGAATGCGCGCTATCCGATCTATGCGCAGGCCGATATCACCGTGCTTTCGCGCGACGTGCGCAAGGAAATCATGGCCGACGAGGTCTTAAAGGCCGTGATCGAAGCTCAGAAGGAAAGTGCAGCGTCATGAATGCGATAACCTCCGCCTCCGCCATCCGAACGGTGCATGTGCCGCTCGGCGAGCGCGCCTACGACATCCTGATCGGGCCGGGGTTGATTGCGCGAGCCGGCGCCGAGATCGCCACCCGGCTCAAGGGCCGCAAGGCGGCTGTTGTCACCGACGAAAATGTCGCGCCGCTCTATCTCAAGGCCCTCGTCGCAAGTCTGGGTGAAGCGGGTATCGCCTCGGCTGAGGTCGTCCTGCCGGCCGGTGAGAAGACCAAGAGCTTCGAACATCTGATCACAGCCTGCGACAAGGTGCTCGAAGCCCGCGTCGAGCGTAACGATTACGTCATCGCGCTCGGCGGCGGCGTCATCGGCGATCTTTCGGGATTTGCGGCCGGCATCGTCCGCCGCGGCGTGCGCTTCGTCCAGGTGCCGACTTCGCTGTTGTCGCAGGTCGACTCCTCCGTCGGCGGCAAGACCGGCATCAATTCCCGCCATGGCAAGAATCTGATCGGTGTCTTCCATCAGCCGGACCTGGTTCTGGCCGATACAGATGTGCTGAATTCGCTGAGCGCGCGCGAATTCCGCGCAGGTTACGCCGAGGTCGCGAAATACGGGCTGATCGACAAGCCGGATTTCTTTGCCTGGCTGGAAGCGGACTGGAAGGCGGTTTTTACCGGCGGCTCCGCGCGCATCGAGGCGATTGCCGCGAGCTGCCAGGCGAAGGCCGATGTCGTCGTTGCCGACGAGCGCGAGAACGGTCAGCGGGCGCTGCTCAATCTCGGCCATACTTTCGGGCATGCGCTGGAAGCGGCGACCGCCTATGACAGCTCCCGCCTCGTGCATGGCGAGGGCGTTTCGATCGGCATGGTGCTGGCGCATGAATTCTCCGCACGGATGAACCTTGCAAGCCCCGACGATGCCCGGCGCGTCGAGCGGCATCTGAAGGAGGTCGGCCTGCCGACCCGCATGTCCGATATTCCAGGCGACTTGCCGCCGGCCGAAACGCTGATGGACGCGATCGCCCAGGACAAGAAGGTCAAGAGCGGCAAGCTCACCTTCATCCTGACACGCGGCATCGGTCAGTCCTTCGTCGCCGACGATGTTCCGGCGTCCGAAGTGATCAGCTTTCTCCGGGAAAAACGCGCCTGATGTCGATCGAAGGCGCTCTGGCATTTCTCGAGACATACTGGCCGGAGATCCTTTCGATCACGGCGCTCGTGCTCATGTCCGCCTTCTTTTCCGGCTCCGAGACCGCGCTGACCGCCGTTTCGCGCAGCCGTATCCATACGCTCGAGGTCAACGGCGACGAACGCGCCGGCCTCGTCCGGCAGTTGATCGAGCGGCGCGACCGGCTGATCGGCGCGCTGCTCATCGGCAACAATCTCGCCAACATCCTGTCCTCCTCGATCGCCACCAGCCTCTTTCTCGGGCTGTTCGGCAGTTCCGGCGTGGCGCTAGCGACACTCGCGATGACCGTCATCCTGGTTATCTTCGCGGAAGTGCTGCCGAAGAGCTGGGCGATTTCGGCGCCTGAGCGCTTCGCTCTCGCCATCGCGCTGCCGGCCAAGCTCTTCGTCACCGTCGTCGGCCCGGTTTCCTCCTTCGTCAATGCGATCGTGCGGCAGATTCTTTCGCTGTTCGGCATCAATCTGTCACGAGAGACATCGATGCTGACGGCGCATGAGGAGCTGCGTGGCGCCGTCGACCTACTGCACCGCGAGGGATCGGTGGTGAAGGCCGACCGCGACCGCCTCGGCGGCGTGCTCGATCTCAGCGAACTCGAACTGTCCGACATCATGGTCCACCGCACCGCGATGCGGGCGATCAACGCCGACGATCCGCCGGAAGCGGTGGTACGCGGCATTCTCGAAAGTCCCTATACGCGCATGCCGTTGTGGCGTGGCACGATCGACAACATCATCGGTGTCGTTCATGCCAAGGATCTGCTGCGGGCGCTTGCCGAGCCGAACATGGAGCCGCAGAACCTCGATATCGTGAAGATCGCGCAGAAGCCGTGGTTCGTGCCCGACAGCACCAACCTCGAGGATCAGCTCAACGCCTTCCTGCGCCGCAAGCAGCATTTCGCCGTCGTCGTCGATGAATATGGCGAAGTGCAGGGCATCGTCACGCTGGAGGATATTCTCGAGGAAATCGTCGGCGACATTTCCGACGAGCACGATATCGAGATACAGGGCGTGCGTCAGGAGGCCGATGGTTCCGTCGTCGTCGACGGCGGCGTGCCGATCCGCGACCTGAACCGCGCGCTCGACTGGAGCCTGCCCGACGAGGAGGCGACGACGATTGCCGGCCTCGTCATCCATGAATCGATGACCATCCCGGAAGAGCGCCAAGCCTTCACCTTCTACGGCAAGCGTTTTATCGTCATGAAACGGGAGAAGAACCGCATCACCAAGCTGCGCATCCGTCCCGCCGGGGAAGACGGCACAAAGCCCACCTGATCCCAGTCATCAAATTGCTACAGCGTGTAGCGCGTCTGAAAAGGCGCGCGGCACTGTAGGATTGCGGGCCGCCAATGCCTATATAGGCTTTGGCGCCGCTACCAGCGGGTCGGTTCGCCGGGTGCTGCCGGTTCGACGGCCAGCGCATGCAGGCCGGCATCGAGCTCCGGTTTCAACAGGTCGGTGATTGCCCGGTGGCGCGCCAGCCGCGACATGCCGGCGAATTTTCCGGAAACGATCCTCACCCGCATATGGGTTTCGCCGGTGCCGGTGATATCAGGCTGGTGGCCGGCATGCAGATGGCTTTCGTCGATGACGCTTACGCGTTCGGGCGCGAAGGCCTCGACAAGTTTTTCTTCGATGCGGGTTCGCAGGGTCATCATCCGGTCTTGCTGGTTCGCGAAAAGGGTACCTACCAAGCCAGCAACATTCCCGTTTGTCAATTCTTGTTGTCGCTTCGCGACAGCCCCATAATTAGCGCCGTCATGAGACTTGATTCCAAATATTTCGATCGCATCCGAACACGCCGCAAACGCGAGCAGGAGACAGAGCAGGCGCCGCCTACCTGTCAGTGGGACGGCTGCGACAAGAAGGGGGCGCATCGCGCTCCCGTCGGCCGCAATGCCGAAGGCCAGTTCTTTTTGTTCTGCTTCGAGCACGTCAAGGAATACAACAAGGGCTACAATTATTTCTCCGGTCTTTCGGAYGGCGAGATCGCGCGTTACCAGAAAGAGGCGATCACCGGCCACCGGCCGACATGGACGGTCGGCGTCAACAAGGCGGCGAAGGACAGTCCGCTGCATTCGGAGGTGCGCTCCGGCGCCTATACGCGTGTTCGCGATCCCTTCGGCTTCGTCAAGGAAGGCGGCAAGGGCAGCGGGCCGCGTTTCCCCCAGGCGCGCAAGCTGAAATCGCTCGAAACCAAGGCCTTCGAAACGATGGGCCTCGACGCCAATGCGACATCGGCGGAGATCAAGAGCCGCTACAAGGAACTGGTGAAGAAACACCATCCGGATGCCAATGGCGGCGACCGCGGCTCGGAGGAGCGTTTCCGCGCCGTCATCCAGGCCTATCAATTGTTGAAGCAGAACGGTTTTTGTTAATTCCCGTCCTTGCTCTTGGGCTTCAATCGGGTATGGTCCAAATCGGCTGAGGCCGCAGGCAAACGCGGCTCATATTTGTGCGTTTTCCCGACATCGCCTCCGCCGACCTTCCGGACGCGGCGTTTCTTGTCCGGGACTCTTTCAAGAATGCTCGCACGCGGTCATTATCCCGCCGAGGTTTCGTTTCAGTCCCGGAGAAGCATCGCCGACGTTCCGACCTGGACGGGCGCGGAATAAAAAACGCGGCGTCACGGTTGCGACATGGCCTGAGATAGTATGGCCGGGTGGCATCACCCGCCTTGGAGACATGATGAGCAAGATCGACCTTGATATATCCGAACTGCCCGATACCACCGTTTCGGTCCGCGAGACCTTCGGCATCGATTCCGATATCCGCGTTCCCGCCTACAGCAAGGGCGACGCCTATGTGCCGGACCTCGATACCGACTACCTGTTCGACCGCGACACGACGCTCGCCATTCTCGCCGGCTTCGCCCATAACCGCCGCGTGATGATCTCCGGCTATCACGGCACGGGCAAGTCCTCGCATATCGAGCAGGTGGCGGCGCGGCTCAACTGGCCTTGCGTGCGCATCAACCTCGACAGCCATGTCAGCCGTATCGATCTCGTCGGCAAGGATGCAATCGTCGTCAAGGACGGGCTGCAGATCACTGAGTTCAAGGATGGCATCCTGCCCTGGGCCTACCAGCACAATGTGGCGCTCGTTTTCGACGAATATGATGCCGGCCGCCCCGATGTGATGTTCGTCATCCAGCGCGTGCTCGAATCCTCCGGCCGCCTGACGCTGCTCGACCAGAGCCGCGTCATTCGGCCGCACCCGGCCTTCCGTCTGTTTGCGACTGCGAACACGATCGGCCTCGGCGACACGACCGGCCTCTATCACGGCACGCAGCAGATCAACCAGGCGCAGATGGACCGCTGGTCGATCGTCACCACGCTGAACTACCTGCCGCATGATCACGAAGTGAATATCGTCGCCGCCAAGGTGAAGAGCTTCGGCAGTGACAAGAACGGCCGCGAGACGGTTTCGAAGATGGTGCGCGTCGCCGACTTGACGCGCGCGGCCTTCATGAACGGTGATCTGTCCACAGTCATGAGCCCGCGCACGGTCATCACCTGGGCCGAAAACGCCGAGATCTTCGGCGATCTTGCCTTCGCCTTCCGCGTCACCTTCCTCAACAAGTGCGACGAGCTGGAACGCCCGTTGGTCGCCGAGCACTATCAGCGCGCTTTCGGCGTCGAGCTGAAGGAAAGTGCCGCCAACATCGTTCTCGGGGCTTGAGACCGACCGATCATGGCAGCTCGCGGTGACAATTCGAAAGCAAAACCCGGCGCGCCTGTCGACGTCGAGCCATTGCGCCGGGCGATAACCGGCTGCGTGCGCTCGATCGCCGGCGACGGCGATGTCGAGGTGACCTTCGCCAATGAACGGCCGGGGATGACCGGCGAGCGCATTCGGTTGCCGGAACTTTCCAAGCGGCCGACGGCGCATGAGCTGGCGGTCACTCGTGGTCTCGGCGATTCGATGGCGCTGCGCCTTGCCTGCCATGACGAGAAGGTGCATGCGACGATGGCGCCGCAGGGCTCGGACGCCCGGGCGATCTTCGATGTGGTTGAGCAGGCGCGCGTCGAATCGATCGGCGCGCTGCGCATGGAGGGCATGGCGTCGAACCTGCGCTCCATGACGGAAGAGAAATACTCCAAGGCGAATTTCACCGGCATCGAGCGCCAGGAAGACGCACCGGTCGGCGAAGCCGTTGCGATGATGGTGCGCGAGAAGCTGACCGGCCAGCGCCCGCCGGGCTCCGCCGGCAAGGTGCTGGACCTCTGGCGCGACTTTATCGAGGACAAGGCAGGGCCTGAACTCGACAACCTGTCGAGCGCGATCAACGACCAGCAAGCCTTTGCCAAGGTCATCCGCAATATGCTGTCGGCCATGGAAATGGCCGAGGAATACGGCGACGACGACAGCGATGCCGACAATGACGATCAGTCGGAGCAGGAAGACCAGTCGAGCGGCGACGAGCAGGACCAGGACGAGGTCGACGAGGATGCCGGCACGGATGCCGCCCCTGTCGAGGACAGCGAGGTCGCCGACGAGCAGATGGAGGACGGCGAGACCGAAGGCGCCGAAATCTCCGACGACGACATGATGGAAGAAGGCGAGGACGATTCGGAAACGCCGGGCGAGACCCGCCGTCCAAACACGCCTTTCGCCGATTTCAACGAAAAGGTCGACTATCACGTCTTTACCGAAGAGTTCGACGAGATCATCACCGCCGAGGAACTCTGCGACGCCGCCGAGCTGGAGCGCCTGCGCGCCTTTCTCGACAAGCAGCTGGCGCATCTCCAGGGCGCGGTCGGCCGTCTCGCCAACCGGCTGCAGCGCCGCCTGATGGCGCAGCAGAACCGCTCCTGGGATTTCGACCTGGAAGAGGGTTATCTCGATCCGGCCCGGCTGCAGCGCATCATCATCGATCCGATGCAGGCGCTTTCCTTCAAGATGGAGCGCGACACCCAGTTCCGCGATACCGTCGTCACCCTGCTCATCGACAATTCCGGCTCGATGCGTGGCCGGCCGATCACGGTTGCCGCCACCTGCGCCGACATTCTCGCCCGTACGTTGGAGCGCTGCGGCGTCAAGGTCGAGATCCTGGGCTTTACGACCAAAGCCTGGAAGGGCGGGCAGGCGCGTGAAAACTGGCTTGCCGGCGGCAAGCCGCAGACGCCGGGCCGCCTCAACGACCTGCGCCACATCATCTACAAGTCGGCCGACGCGCCGTGGCGGCGCGCGCGCGCCAATCTCGGGCTGATGATGCGCGAGGGCCTACTCAAGGAAAATATCGACGGCGAGGCGCTGATCTGGGCGCATAATCGCCTGCTCGCGCGCCGTGAGCAGCGCCGCATCCTGATGATGATCTCGGACGGGGCGCCGGTCGACGATTCGACGCTGTCGGTCAATCCGGGCAATTATCTGGAGCGGCACCTGCGCGCCGTCATCGAACAGATCGAGACGCGCTCGCCTGTCGAGTTGCTGGCGATCGGCATCGGTCACGACGTGACGCGCTATTATCGCCGCGCCGTGACGATCGTCGATGCGGATGAGCTTGCCGGTGCGATGACCGAGCAGCTTGCTTCGCTGTTCGAAGACCAATCCGTCCAGCCGCGCGGCGGCCGGCTACGCCGTGCCGGCTGACGCCGCTCAAAGGAAATGCCTGGCATGACGCTCAAGCGCCTCTGCCATACGGCGTCGATTGTTCTTTGTATCGCGTCAGGCGCTTTCCCGTCGTGGGCCGGCGACGACGTGCCGGTCATTAGCCGACAAATCTCCGATTTCAGGATCGGCTCTTCGGAGACGAAATTCGGATCGCTGGAATTTGTCGGCGGTCTGGAGATGGTCTCCAGCAGAGCGTTGTTCGGCTCGCTCTCCTCCATCCGTTTCCGGCAGGACCAAAAACATTTCGTCGTCGTGCTCGATACCGGCCAGTGGCTGACCGGCAGCATCGAACGTGACGTCAAGGGCAGGCTTTCCGGTCTTTCGGATGTCGAGATCACGCCGATGAAGAACAGCGCCGGGCGCAGCTTCGAGGGCAAGGGGCATATGGATGCCGAGGGCCTGGCGCTCGACGGCGACCGGATCCTGGTTTCCTTCGAGCAGGATCATCGCGTCGATGTCTATCCCGATCCCGGCTTTGCCGATTCGGGCGCGATCGCCACTTTGCCGATCCTCATCCCGCGGAAGATGCTGAGCGACAATCGCGGCATCGAGACCATCACCGTGGCGCCGGCATCGAGCCCACTTAGGGGCGGCGTGGTCATCGTCTCCGAACGTGGTCTCGACAAAGACGGCAACCGGTTGGCGGCCATTCTCAGCGGGCCGCTGAAAGGGCGTATCGCGGTTAAGCGGGACGGCAGCTTCGACATCACTGACGGCGCCTTCCTGCCGAACGGCGACCTGCTGCTGCTGGAGCGTCGCTTCAACATGGCCGAAGGCATCGGCATGCGTCTTCGGCGCATCCGGGGCGCCGCTATCAGGCCTGGCGCCGTCGTTGAGGGCGAATTGCTGCTGGAAGGCAATTTCAACTCGCAGATCGACAATATGGAAGGGCTCGATGCTTTCCAGGCTGCGGACGGCACGACTCATATCATTCTGGTCTCGGACGACAATCATTCGATCCTGCAGCGCAATCTGATGCTGGAATTCCGGCTTTCGGAAGAGGCCGCGTGGGCAGCGCCGAGTTCCCAGAAGCGGAATTGATCCAAGCCATCGGCCCGAAAATCGGAATCGATTTTCGGAAAGCACGATGCCTAGATTCACGTCAGACCGATGTCCTATGCCTCGGCTATCCCGCCGCAATCGGCCGGCTGCCGTATCGGGAAGCAGTCTTTGGAGGGAGATTCATGGTGCATATCCACGTCCTGGGCGCGTCCGGTTCCGGCACGACATCGCTTGGCCGCGCGCTTGCCGAAAGGCTCGATATCGCCCATCTCGACACCGACGATTTCTTCTGGATGCCGACCGATCCGCCGTTCACGACGCCGAGGAATGCCGACGAGCGCATCCGGCTGCTGCTCGAGGAAGCGGCGCGGCACGACGGCTGGGTCCTCTCCGGATCGGCGCTGAAATGGGGAAGGCCGATTGAGCCGCTCTACGATCTGATCGTGTTCCTCAGGATAGACCCCGAGCTTAGAATGGCGCGCATTCTTGCGCGGGAGCTTGCCCGCTACGGCAGCAGAATCGGGCCCGGCGGCGACATGGCCGCAAAAAGCGGGGAATTCCTGGAATGGGCGGCCAGCTATGACACGGCCGGTACCGAGCGCCGCAGCCTTGCGGCACATGAACAATGGCTGGAAACACAGACAGCGCCGGTGCTGCGGCTCGATTCATCGCTTGGTATCGACGATCTGGCGGCGGAGGTGCTGCTGCATCCTGCCATCGCCGCCGGTGCAGTCCGGCGGCGTCCGTAATCCAAATTAGCTGGCGCGAGCGGCCTGCATCGGCCGCAGCACGTTCATCAGCGCACCATAGGGCAGCAGCATGACGAGGCCGACGATCATCTTTACGGCGAAATCGCCGATCGCCCAGGAAATCCAGCGTGGTGCCTCCGTGGCGAAGACGCCGAGGATAGGGGCTGCTTCCAGCGCGAAGGGATCGTTCGGGCCGAGGAGGACGAAAAACGCGGCGAAGGACAACGAGAAGAACATCACCGTATCGAGCGCCGAGCCGATCAGCGAGCCGACCAGCGGGGCGCGCCACCAGGCCTGGCGGCGGAGGCGGTTGAAGACGGCGATATCGAGCAGCTGGCCGGCGAGATAGGCCGAGCCGGAAGCGATGGCAATGCGCGGCACCGAGGTGAAGAAGGAGAGCGTTACGCCGACGACGAAGCCGGCAAACACGACCTTGCGGGCTGCCTGCGGGCCGAACTGGCGGTTGGTCAGATCGGTGATCAGGAAGGCGATCGGATAGGAGAAGGCGCCCCAGGTCAGGATGTCGGCAAGGTTGATGCCTGCGACTTCGGCGTTCAGCGGAAACTGGACGAGGAAGTTGGAGGCGACGACGACGAGCGTCATCAGCGCGACATAGGCGATGGTATAGCGGGTCTTCAGCATTTTTTTATCCTGGGTGATGCCACCAGTTGGAGGAGCAAACCGGCAAAGCAAAAGGCTTGTCCGGTATTATCCGTTCAAGCCTTTTGAAGCCGTATGAAAGAAGGGCAGAAGCTTACGCAGCAGCGGCTTCGGCGGTCTTCTTGGCGATCTGACGGCGCAGCAGGCGCGCGCGCATCGACAATTCGTTCTCGCTAGCCTTCAGCAGGAAGGCATCGAGGCCGCCACGATGCTCGACGGAGCGAAGAGCGGCAGCCGAAACGCGAAGACGATAACGCTGGTTGAGAGCGTCGGAAATCAGCGTTACCTGGCACAGGTTCGGCAGGAACCGGCGCTTGGTCTTGTTGTTGGCATGGCTGACATTGTTACCAGTCAGGACGGCCTTGCCGGTCAATTCGCACACGCGGGACATGGAACACCTATTCTTGTTTTTCTCGGGCCATCGAATTGCCATTCCCGGCAAAGCCAGGCGCGCAATCCAACGGGCATGATTGGAAAGTTGCGGTTCTATAGTCAGACAGGCCGCGCGCGTCAAGCCAAACCTTGGCCTTTCCCGCAATTCTGTCAAAAAGCTGCTGTTTTCTTCCCTTCACGGCAGGAGTATAGAGCGCTCAGCAAGGGCCTGCCAGCGCGCAGCAAGACAAGGCTTTTTTCCATGGCTCATTCGGGCAGACGGATTTTCATTTCGGCCACCGCCGCACTTCTTGCCATACCGGCATCGGCGGCCGAAATCCAGCATCGGACGGAATACCGGGTAGCGCTCGCCGGCCTGCCGATCGCGCGCGCGGCGTTCCTGACGCAGATCGAGGACGATCACAGCTACACGATCGCCGGCGACATCAATTCCTCCGGTCTTGCCGATCTCATCACGACGATTTCGGCGAAGACCAGCGTCACCGGGGTCGTGCGCAATGACAGGCTGCAGGCGCTGAAGTACTCACTCTACTACAAGAGCGGCAAGAGGAAGGCCCGCGTCTACGAGGTCAGCTACCGCAACGGCAACATCATCTCGGCGACGACGACACCGATGCCGAAGCGTCCGAAGAACTGGATCGACGTCACGCCGCGCGACATGCGCTCGGTGCTCGATCCGATCTCCGGCCTGGTCTTCACCGGCGATACCAAGGTCTGCTCGCAGACGCTGCCGATCTTCGACGGCGAGACACGCATGGATCTGGTGCTGTCGCCAAAGGGCGACGAGGATTTTTCCACCAATGGCTTCAAGGGCAAGGCTGTTGTCTGCGGCGTGCGCTTCGTGCCGCGCTCGGGCTACAAGAAGGGCCGCAAGGACATCGACTATCTGAGCAAGAGCGACCGCATGGAAATCTGGTTTGCCAAGTCGGACGCGGCAAATGTATACGCTCCTGTCTATGTGCGCATTCCAACCGAATATGGAATGGTGACGATCACTGCCGTCAAATACGGCAGCAACAGCTGACGGGGCTTCTGTCTCCGTGAAGGGGGACAGGTGAAGCTTCGCGCGACGTTGATCGGTTTTACGGCCATCCTGATGTGGTCGTTCCTGGCGCTGTTGACGGCTGCCTCCGGCAAGATGCCGCCGTTTCAACTTTCAACCATCTGCTTTGCGATCGGCAGCATTCCCGGCCTCGTCGTGCTTATCCTCAACCCCGCGCGGCTGGCGCTGCTGAAGCAGCCGGCCAAGGTCTGGGTGACAGGTATTTCAGGGCTTTTCGGGTATCATTTCCTCTACTTCACTGCGCTCCGGAACGCTCCGGCGGTGGAGGCGGGGCTGGTCGCCTATCTCTGGCCGCTGTTGATCGTCGTCGGTTCGGCGCTGCTGCCGGGCGAACGGCTGCGCTGGTATCATGTGGCGGGTGCGCTTGCCGGGCTTTGCGGCACCTTCCTGATCGTCGGCCGCAACGGCATCGATTTCGACGGCGCCTATGCCGTCGGTTACGGGGCGGCCTTTCTCAGCGCTTTCACGTGGTCCGGCTATTCGCTGCTGACGCGCCGTTTCGACGCCGTCTCCACGGATGTCGTCACCGGCTTCTGCCTTGCGACCTCCATCCTGTCGCTCTTCTGCCATCTCGGCCTGGAGACGACCGTCTGGCCGGAAACCGGCTTCGAATGGGTCGCCGTCATCGGGCTCGGCCTCTTTCCGGTCGGGTCGGCCTTCTACGTCTGGGATTATGGCGTCAAGAACGGCGACATCCAGATCCTCGGCGCGGCAAGTTACGCAGCACCGCTGCTTTCGACGCTTATTCTGGTGCTGTTCGGATTTGCCGAGCCGAGCTGGCGCATTGCCTTGGCTTGCCTGCTGGTGACCGGCGGGGCGGTGTTGGCTGCCCAGGAGATGTTTCGCCGTAAAATTCCGGCGCAGTCCGCGGCCGCAGAATAGGCTTCAGCTGCCGGGCTTCCAATCGGGCGGCGCCATCTCGAAGCTTGTAAATTCGAAGCCGGGCGAGACGGTGCAGCCGACCAGGGTGAAATCGCCGAGAGTTTCGGCCGATTGCCACCAATTGGCGGGAATGATCGCCTGCGGCCGCTCGCCGGCAGGAAGATTCGTTCCGAGCGTCAGGGTCTCGCTTGCCGTTCCGTCTTCCGAGCGGTGCAGCGAGAGCGGCGCGCCGGCGTAATAATGCCAGACCTCGGCCGCATCGTGGACGCGATGCCAGTGCGAACGCTGTCCCCTGGTCAGCAGATAATAGATCGCCGTCGAGTGGCCGCGTTCTCCGCCCGCCGGATCGCGGAATGTCTGCACGTACCAGCCACCTTCGGGATGCGGCTGCATGCCGAGTTCGCGGATGATGTCCTCGGGCGACATCAGAAATTGTCCTTGCGCTTGYGGATCTCGGCAAAGACTTCCTCGTTCGTCTTGCCTTCCATCAGCAGATTGCGGCGGATCGCCGGGTCGGCGGCGCGCAAGAACGGGTTGGTTTCCTTTTCCAGCCCCAATGTCGTCGGGATGGTGAATTTGCCGTCGGCGCGCAAGGCTTCGATCTCGGCGGCGCGGCTCTTGAGGCGCTCATTGTCGGGATCGACGGTCAGCGCGAAACGGGCATTGGACAATGTGTATTCATGGCCGAAATAGACGGTGGTCTCATCGGGCAGAACGGCGAGCTTCTGCAGGGAATGCCACATGTCGGCAGCCGGGCGTTCGAACAGCCGGCCGCAGCCCAGCGCAAACAGCGTGTCGGCGGCAAACAGCAGCTTATCGTCGACAAAGTGATAGCAGATGTGGCCGGCGGTGTGGCCGGGCGTCTCGATGACGTTGACCGTGTGATCGCCGAAATGAAAGCTGTCGCCATCGGCCATCGTCCGATCGAGGCCGGGAATGGCGATAGCCTCGTTGATCGGGCCGATGATCTCGCAGCCGAATTGCTCCTTCAACGCCAGGTTGGCGGTGACATGATCGGTGTGATGATGAGTGGTGAAGATATGGGTGATTTTCCAGCCGCGACGTGTCGCCGCTTCCAGGATCGGCGCCTCCTCCGGCGCATCGATCGCCGCGGTAAAACCTGTCTCCGGATCGTGCACGAGAACGCCGAAATTGTCGGTGCGGCAGAGAAAAACGTCTAATTCCAAAGGTTTCATCGTCCAATAATCCCTTATCCCAGGAGTCTCGCGGAAATGTAGAGGTTCCGGCCTTGAAGTCCAACCGCCCCCTGATAACATTTGTCGCAATGCACGCCGATATCGTCGACCTACGCCAATTCTATCACTCCGAGCTTGGACGTCTTGCCGAGCAGTCGATCGCCATGGCGCTGTCATCGCTCTGGGTGCGGCTGCCGCAGGAGCGTCTGGTCGGGCTCGGTTATGCGGTGCCCTTCCTCGACCGTTTCCAGGCCGATACCGAGCGTACCTTCGCTTTCATGCCGGCCGGGCAGGGCGCGGTGAACTGGCCGATGGGCTCGCTCTCGACGACGGCGCTGATTTTCGACGAGGAACTGCCGTTGCCGGATTCTTCAATCGACCGGGTGTTGATGGTGCATTCGCTGGAATTCGCCGAAAGCCCGCGCGAGACGCTGAAGGAGCTCTGGCGGGTGCTGGCGCCGGGCGGACGGCTGGTCATCGTCGTGCCGAACCGGCGCGGCGTCTGGGCGCGCATGGAGCATACGCCCTTCGGTTCGGGCCGGCCCTATTCCCGCGGTCAGTTAACAAATCTGCTGCGCGAGACGAACTTCACACCGGGCGCAACGGCTGAAGCGCTGTTCTTCCCGCCCTCGAAGCTCAGGACCATCCTGCGGCTTCGCCGCGCCTTCGAGCGGATCGGCCGAACATTGTGGCCGGCCTTCTCGGGCGTCATCATCGTCGAAGCGCAGAAGCGGCTCTATCAGGGGCTGCCGGTTGCGGCGCGGGCCTCCCGCCGCGTCTTCGTGCCGGTTCTCGCACCGCATGGCGTGCCGACCACACGCACTACAGCGCCGCGCGTCTATTGAGACGCGCAAAGGACGCTGTAGCACTTTGAATTGCTGCATAATTTTATCCTTAAATCGATTCCGATTTTAAGGAATTAAGCAGTAGATGACGTCGCTATCGGCGGTCTCCAACTGCTTGTGTCACGCCCATACCTCTCGACAACAATCGCATTCCGCTTTAATGCCACTTGGTGTTTTTCAGCCCGGATTTCCGGCAATTCCAAGGTCGAACCCATGAGCGTTGAGATGAGCAAGCCCGTTCCGCGTCCCGGTATTCTCGATATCGCAGCCTATGTGCCGGGCAAGGAACATGCGCCGGGTGTTGCCCGCGTCTACAAGCTTTCGTCCAACGAAACGCCGCTCGGCGCCAGCCCCAAGGCAATCGAGGCCTTCAAGACGGTTGCCGACAATCTGGGGCGTTATCCTGACGGGCAGGCGATCGAACTGCGCGAGGCGATCGCCGCCGTGCACGGTCTCAATCCGGCAAACATCCTCTGCGGCAACGGTTCCGACGAGCTGCTCGGCCTGCTCTGCCATGTCTACCTCGGTGCTGGCGACGAGGGCATTATCACCGAGCACGGTTTCCTCGTCTACAAGATCCAGATCCTGGGCGCGGGCGCCACGCCTGTCGTCGTCAAGGAGAAGGACTATACCGTCGATGTCGATGCGATCCTTGCCGCGGTGACCGAGAAGACGAAAATCGTCTTCATCGCCAATCCCGGCAATCCCACAGGCACCTATGTTTCCGTCAGCGAGATCCGCCGCCTGCAGGCCGGACTGCCGAAACACGTCGTCCTCGTGCTCGATGCCGCCTATGCCGAATATGTGCGCCGCAACGATTATGAAGCCGGCATCGAGGTCGTATCCTCCAATGCCAACGTGGTGATGACCCGCACCTTCTCGAAGGCCTATGGTCTCGCGGCGCTGCGCGTCGGCTGGATGTATGCGCCCGTTGAGATCGTCGATGCGTTGAACCGTGTGCGTGCGCCGTTCAACTTGAACGCGCCGGCAATTGCCGCCGCTGCCGCTGCCATCCGCGACCAGGCCTTCATCCAGCAGGCCGTCTCCTTCAACCAGATGTGGGTGGAGACGCTGACCCAGGCGCTCGAAGCGATCGGGCTGAAGGTGACGCCGTCTGTCGCCAATTTCGTCCTCATCCATTTCCCCGAGATCGACGGCAAGCGGGCCGCGGATGCCGACGATTTGCTGACCAGCCGCGGCTACATCCTGCGCGCCGTGCGCGGCTATGGTTTCGCCAATGCGCTGCGCATGAGCATCGGTCCTGAGGAGGCCAACCGCGGCGTGATTGCCGCGCTCACCGAATTCATGGGACATCAGGCATGAGCGTGCAGTTCGATCGGATTGCGCTGATCGGCATCGGCCTGATCGGCTCTTCGCTTGCCTACGACATCAGACGGCTTGGTCTTGCAAGGGAGATCGTTGTCGCCACACGCAGCCCCGATACGCTGAAGCGCGCGGAAGAACTCGGCCTCGGCGACCGCTACACGACGTCTTCGCAGGATGCCGTCAAGGATGCTGATCTGGTGATCGTCTCGGTGCCGGTCGGCGCCTCGGAAAGTGTGGCGAAGGAGATCTCGGGAAGCCTGAAGCCCGGGGCTGTTGTCACCGATGTCGGCTCCACCAAGGCTTCTGTCATTGCGCAGATGCTGCCGCATATGCCTGATAATGTGCATTTCATCCCCGGCCATCCGCTGGCCGGCACCGAAAAATCCGGCCCGGATGCCGGCTTTCCAGGGCTCTTCGAAGGCCGCTGGTGCATCTTCACGCCGGTCGCCGGCACAGACGAGACGGCGCTTAAGCGGCTGCGCAGCTTCTGGGAAGCGCTGGGCTCTAAGGTCGACGAGATGGATGCGGAGCATCACGACAAGGTGCTCGCCATCGTCTCGCACCTGCCGCATATCATCGCCTACAATATCGTCGGCACAGCCGACGATCTGGAGACGGTGACGGAGTCTGAGGTCATCAAATATTCCGCCTCTGGCTTTCGTGATTTCACTCGCCTCGCTGCCTCCGACCCGACCATGTGGCGCGACGTCTGCCTGCACAACCGCGATGCGATCCTCGAAATGCTGGCGCGCTTCTCGGAGGATCTCGCCTATCTGCAGCGCGCCATCCGCTGGGGCGAGGGCGACAAGATCTTCGAACTCTTCACCCGCACACGCGCCATCCGCCGTTCGATCGTCCAGGCCGGCCAGGATGTCGACGCGCCTGATTTCGGTCGTCATGCGCTGGACAAGAAGTAGCCGCCGCGATGGTGGAGGTGGCACGTGCCGGCCGGGCGGATATTGACTGGCTGGTTCGCGAGGACGCCAGCTCCGGTGAGGCATGGGTATCGCGCTGCGTCGCGCTCGGCGAATATCTCCTTGCCTGGCAGGCCGGCGAGATCGTCGGCTTCCTGCGCTTTTCCCGCTTCTGGGGCAGGGTTCCCTATATGGAAATGATCCGCGTCCTGCCCGAGCATCGCCGGTCGGGCGTTGGAACGGCGCTGTTTCTCGCCTGGGAAGAAGCCATGCGCGGCGACGGCGCCCGCCTGCTGATGACGTCGAGTGAATGCGACGAAAGCCGACCTCAGGACTGGCATCGCCGCAACGGATTTTGCGAAACTGGCGCCATCGAGCTGCCCGGCCTGCAATCGGTGCCGGAAGTCTTCTTCATCAAGCGAATAGCCTGAAACGCATCGCGTCGAACCGGAATCATGCGATGCGCTTCAGGCTTTTTCCTATTTCCTATGCATCCCGATATCCCAAAACCGCTGGACACTTTTGGGCGAGATGCATCAGATCGGCGGAATCCGGCCGAGCGGGATAAAACCACTGACGGTGGCATTGCCACGATCGACGACGAGATCGACAGAGACCTTGTCGCCGCCGCCGGCGAGCGCCTTCAAGAGCTTCGTTGCCGTGTTGACGGTCGAGGTGATATCCGGAAAGGCCTGTTTCAGGCTGTCGCCCCAGGGGCCGAGCTGTTCGATCTCCAGTTTGAATTTTCCCGAGAGGAAGCCCTGTTCGTCGAAGGAGAAGGGGCCGGTGAGCGTCATCACCTTGCCGTCACCGATGTCGGCGACGATGCGGCGCAGTTCACCGGTGGCGCCATTGAGGCCGCTTCGGTCGCTGCCGTCGATCAGGCCGGCCTTGCCGGCGACGGTCAGATCGATGCTGGCAGACATTTTCGGAAAGATCTGCGGCCAGTCCTTGATCGCCGTGTTGGCATCCTGCACGGAGATCGCGCCATCGAGATCGGCGCCGTTCTGGCGCAGATGGATTTCGGTGCGGGCGGCATCGAAGCTGATGGTCTGGCCGGTGTAGGAGGAGACGGCCATCGCCTTCAGACCCTCGATGACGGTCGAGCTTCGGTCGACGCCCTGCAGCCTGGTTGCAAGACTCGCCTGCAGGTTCGTCCATTGGGCCGAGATCGAAAGCCCGTTGCCGGTGCGGATTTCTGCCGGCGAATCGAGCTCCCAGACGATATTGCCGGGCGCATAGACCTGTGCTGCCGAGCGCAGCGCGCCGAAGGTGGCGGAGACGCCGTTGACATTGTCGTCGACGTCGATCTTGGAGCAGAACAGGCCGATGCGGAAGGGATAGCCGCGGAATTCGATATCGGAGCATTCGCCGCTGACGCCTGCCTGATCGCGCGGCGCGATCGCCTTCAGCACCGTGGTCTTCAATGCTGACGCCGCATAGAACCAGCCGCCGGTATAAAGCGCGATCACCAGGAGGACGCCTCCACCCAGCAACCAGAATTTCTTACCGCTGCCGGATTGGCTGCTGCCGGATTGGCTTGACGCTGCCATGATGTTCTCCAATGGTGAATCGCAAATGTGATTCCCGGTCTGGCGTGCGATATGGACGAATTTTGGGTGTTTGGCTACGGTTCGCTGATGTGGAATCCGGGCTTCGAGTTCATGGAGCGGGCAGAGGCCCTGGTCTACGGCTACAGGCGTTCGCTCTGTGTCCGCTCCTTTGTCCATCGCGGCACCCGCGACAATCCGGGCCTGGTTCTCGGCCTCGACAGGGGGGGCGCCTGCCGCGGCATGGCTTTCCGCATTTCTGCGGAAAAATGGGATGAGGTGATCGATTATCTTCGCGCCCGCGAGCTGGTCACCAATGTCTACCTGGAACGCCGGGTGCGGCTGCAGCTTGCCGGCCGGCGCCGAGTGGAAGCGGTCGCCTACATCATCGATCGTGATCATGAGCAATATGCCGGCGCGCTGGATGCGGTTGCGGCGGCACGGGTGGTGAACGAAGCAGAAGGCCAGTCAGGTCCGAATGATGCCTATGTCTTCAATACGCTGACGCATCTGAAAGAGATGGGCATTCGCGACCATTGGCTGGAGCAGGTCGTCAACGAAGTGGAGCGGCTGCGCGCCGTCTGCATAACTCCTTAAATCGGTATCGATTTGAGGAGTTATGCAGCCATTCAAAATGCTGCAGGATCCTTTGCGGCTCTCGAAGAGACGCGTGGCGCTGCAATCTCAGGCCGTCGCAGCGTTCAATTTCCGCAGCTCCGCCAGCCTTTCTATCGCCGTCGGCGGGAGCGGCAGATGCGGATTTCGCTCGACGGTTTCGAGCAGAAGCTCGTCGCTTGCCCGCTCCGATACCTCGATCAAATGGGCGAAGAAGGCGTCCGGATCCATTCCCGGCATGATCGGCGGCAGGATTCTCACTTTGAAATGACCGGGATAACGACGAATGCTCCGCCTCGGCCAGAAGAGACCGGGATGCATGGCGACCGGCACGACGGGGAGGTTAAGGTCGCGGTACATGCGGGCGATGCCGTATTTATAGACCGGCTCCGCGCCCGGCGCGCGGCGGGTCCCCTCGGGATAGATGATGAGCTGGCGGCCGGTCGAAAGCTCCTGCTTCGTGCGTTTCAGCACTTCCACCATCACCTTGCCGCGAGCGCCGCGATCGACCGGGATCATGCGCTGCTTCTTCGCATACCAGCCGAAGAGGGGAATCCACATCAGTTCGCGCTTCAGGATATAGACCGGATCCTTCAACCAGGGCAGCAGCGCGTAGGTATCCCAGAAAGACTGGTGCTTCGGCGCCAGGATGTAACTGCCATCCGGCAGGTTCTCCAGGCCCTCGATCTCGAAGGTGGTGCCGACGATCACTCGCATCAGCCAGTGGTTGGAGCGCGCCCAGTTCTTCGGGATCGCATACGCGATCTTGCGCGGCACCACGAAATAGTAGGGTGAGAGCACGATCATCCGGATGATCAGGTTGGCATAGAAGATCGTGTTGAAGAGAACGGAACGCAGGGCGATCATGAAACTTTCCCGAGGCATGCTCACGCGACCGGCCTACACGATATTGCCGGTCATAAAAAGCATTTGATGACGCCTTGATGTAAAAGCCTCGCGCATAATCCCTTCCAAATATCGGAATCGATTTTCCGAAAGGATTATGCGCAACTTTTAAATCGATGGAGCGTCCTATCGGACGCGCGGCTCTATTGCTGACCGGACGCATTTGCCGAGCGCAGCCCGGTGTGACGGCCGAAGCCGGTGATGTTGCGGGCGCCCGCCAGCAGCACTTTCGCATATTCGGCAAGCATGACGCGCATCGCATTCGGGTCGGTGAACCAGTTGCTGCTCTTCAAATCCGAATTGACCACGGGATAAGCGATGAATTCGATGTCGGGATCGACATAGGAGAGTTCGGCGAGGCTTCGTGGCATGTGATAGTTGTTGGTGACGATCAGAACGCTCCGGTACCCCTTGGCGTGGATCCAGTTCGAAGCTTCCTCGGCGTTGCCGATCGTGTCGATCGCATCGTAGCCGATATCGACACAGCAGGAGAAGAGATCGGCTGAACCTTGCGTCATCTTGCGGATCTGTGCCGGCGTCGTCGTCGGGTGGACGCCGGAAATGAGCAAGCGTTTGCCGGCACCCTTCTGCAACAGCTCCACGGCCTGGTCGATGCGCTGGTAGCCACCCGTCAGTACCACAATCGCATCCGCCTTCGGCTCGGCCGGCGGCCGGAGCGTCGTCACCGAATCAGCAAAACGCAGAAAACCGCCGAACACCAGGGCGATTGCCAGCAGGCAGGCAAAGCCACCCCAGCGCAGCAGGCGGCGGATCGGCCCGCGCCGCGGCGGCAGACCCACCGGGCGATCAAGCTCCGGGCCCTGATGAATCGGGTTGGGTGTCGTATGTCCCATGGTCATGAATCGTGATTATACGCTGATTGCGGCGCAGAACAGACGCTTTCATGGCAAAGCGGCCCGGTCACGATCAACTTCCGATGCCGTCGGTGCGTGTCGGGTCCGAGCGGAGTGTATCGATTTCGTAGATCGTCCGCATGACGGTCAGCCGCGCGGTGAAGGTTGTGAGGAGCGCGATGACAATCATCGTCGCGAAGATGCCGGCATAACCGAGCACGCCGACGGAGAAGGTGCCGAAAAGCGCGGTCGCCTGGTCCGTTTCCGGGGTGGCGAGGGTGCGGCTCTGCCAGAAACCGGCGGTGGCGAAGAAGAGAGCGGCAAGCGCGCTGCCGATCGCCGAGCCCTTCAGGCTGATCTTCAGAAAATGCTTCTGGAATTCGGTGGCGACGAAGGAGCTTTCGGCGCCGACGAAATGCAGCACTTCAACGACGTGACGATTGCCCGACAACGCGCCGCGCGTAGCGAAGACGACGGTAAGCACCATCGCCGTGAAAACCAGGAGCAGGATGCCGGTGCCGATCATCACAGTCGTGTGCGCCATGGACACCAGCCGGTCGACCCAGGTGCGGTGATCGTCGAGGCTGGCCTGCGGGATACTGTCCTTGAGCAGCGCTCGCATCGAATCGAAATCCGGCGGATTGCTCTCGTCGATGGTAATGATGACGAGACGGGGAACGGGCAGATCCTTGAGATCGAGACCGGGGCCGAGCCAGGGTTCGAGCAGGCGAGCGGTCGCCGCCTCGTCGACGATCTGGCCGCTCTTGGTGCCGACGAAGGTCAGCGCCAGGTCGCGCGCCTGGGTCAGCGCCTTCTCCATGTCGAGATTGTCGTCCGGCTTGATCTGAATGGTGATCTCGCGGGAGATCTGGCTCTCCCAACTTGCCGCCGTCGAGCGCACCATGCTGACGCCGCCGAGCGTCAGGCAGGCGAGAAAGGCCATGATTGATATCACCACCATCAACGCACTGCCCTGGATGTTGGAAGGCGGCAGGATCGGCGCCGTCGGACGCACGCGCAGTTCCGGCCGCTTCTGCTGGATCTTGGCCGACGCCTTCTCGGGGTTTCTGGACGGGGGCTCAGTCATAGATATCGAGATGCCCCTCTGAGAGGATCATGCGGCGGGCTTCCACCTGTTCCATCAGCGCCAGGTCATGGGTGGCGATCACGACCGCCGTGCCGAGGCGGTTCAGCTCGAGGAAAAGATTGAGCAGGCGCTTGGCCATCGGTGGATCGACATTGCCTGTGGGTTCGTCGGCCAGCAGCACTTCCGGCCGGTCCATCAGCGCCCGGGCGATTGCGGCGCGCTGCTTCTCGCCGCCGGAGAGCACGGGCGGCAACACATTGATGCGTTCGCCAAGGCCGACCCATTTCAACAGTTCCAGGACATCGGTCTTGTAGGAGCTCTCATCCTTGCCACGTACCCGTAAGGGCAAAGCGACATTCTCATAGGTTGTGAGATGGTCGAGGAGGCGGAAATCCTGGAAGACGATGCCGACGCGGCGGCGCAGAAGCGGCAGTTCGGGGCGGGGGATTTCGGAAATATCGCGCCCGAACATGCGGATCAGGCCGCGTGTCGGCTGCAGCGACATGAAAAGCATCCGCAGCAGCGACGTTTTGCCGGCGCCCGATGGGCCGGTCAGGAACTGAAAGGATTTCTTCGGAATGTCGAAGGTCAGGTCCCGGAGGATTTCCGGGCCCATGCCATAACGCAAACCGACATTCTCGAAGTGGATCAACGGGCAGCTCAGTCTGTTGTGGGTTTCACCGCACGACTTGTTAACCAACACCGTTAACAGCCGGTAAATTTTGCTGGAAAGACGCCCGTTTGATGGCGATCTTTGCGAAGCATTAACCATTAAAATTTACGACTGAGCAGGATTCGTTTCAATGCCAGATTTCTCCTGGCAACGAAACCATGTGGACATCTGCGAGGCAGCCACCATGGAAGCATCCTCCTTCAGTCGCCGGACGCCGGGCCAGGCCTATGATTTCCTGCCGCCGGAACCCGCCAACCGCCAGTACCGCTCGGCGCGACCTGCCGATATCTCCGACGCCGAATTCGTTACCCTCGGCAATGTGCGGCCCAGGGAATTCAATGCAAGGAGTTATAACGACAACCGCAAGCGCATGGCTGCCGCACAGGCCGCACAGCCGGCGCTGATGCCGGCGATGGCTGCTTCCGTTCTGAGGACAGTGGAATCCTGGCTGCAGCGCGCGTCGATGCGGAGCTTCGCAGCGCTGGTGTTCGCGCTCGTCGTGCTCGTCTTCGGGCTTGCAGGTGGTTTTTCCGGCTTTTCCGGCGAGCGAGCCACTTCCGGAGCGCCGCTGCATTTCACCCATGTCACGGTGACGCCGCGTGATGCGAACGGCATGCGCGTTCTCGTCATCAACGGCATCATCGAAAATGAGAGTGGCACGACGCAGACGGTGCATCCGATCCGTGCCGATCTCGTGACCGACGAGCGGCTGACCGCAAGCATCGTCATCAACCCGCCGGCGGATGTGATCTATAGCGGCCAGAGCCGGGGCTTCTCGGCTCGCGTCCAGCATGCCGGCGGAAAAATGCCGGAGGTCCGGCTTTCCTTCCTGCCATAGATGTAACAGGACATGGAATGGCCGACTTTCCCGCCACAGGTCGCGCCAATCGCGTTAATTTCATAGCCGACGAGGCTGTTTCAGGCTCGCATATGTGCTAACGGCTTACCCTTCTTTTCATGGAGCAAGCCCTTATGCCTGTCGTGCGCGGAAAAAACATCGAGCCGCTCTTCACCGCCGAGCAGATCGCCGAGCGCAATCATTCGATGGCGCGGGAGATCGCCAATGGCCCGACCAAGGACCTGCTCGTCATCGCCGTGCTGAAGGGCTCCTTCATCTTCGCCGCCGACCTGATCCGCGCCCTGCATGATAGCGGGCTTGCCCCGGAGGTCGAGTTCATCACCTTGTCGAGTTACGGCATCGGCACGGTTTCGCAGGGCGTGCGCATCGTCAAGGATATCGACAGCGACGTCCATGGCCGCGACGTTCTGCTGATCGACGATATCCTCGAATCCGGCCGAACGCTGCTCTTTGCCAAGGAACTGCTCTTCGAGCGTGGCGCGCGCAACGTCACGATCGCCGTGCTGCTCGACAAGCGCGTCAAGCGCAAGGAAAAGCTGGAGGCTGACTATGTCGGCTTCGAATGCCCCGACTATTTTGTCGTGGGCTACGGCATGGATGTCGCCTATGCCTTTCGCGAACTGCCCTTCGTCGGCGTGGTTACCGGGGACGCCTGAACTGTTGCCTTCAAGACGGGTTGTTAACCATCTCGTCCATCGCTTCGTCATCTTTACCGATCGAAAAGGAAAGTCTGGTGATTTCCGTCGCGGGGCTGATACGGAGCGATGCACATATGGCAAGAATTCTGATTACGGAAGACGAGGACTCCCTGCGGTCCTTCGTAGCCCGGGCCCYTAGGCTTGACGGCCACGAGACCGATGAGGCGGCCGATGGGGCCGAGGGCTTGGAGAAGCTCAAAGACGGGGTCTACGATCTACTGCTTTCAGATATCCGCATGCCCGTGATGGACGGCATTGAACTCGCCCATCAGGCAAAAGACGCTTTTCCAGGCTTGAAAATCCTGCTGATGACCGGCTATGCCGAACAGCGCGAACGGGCCGACGATCTTGCCGAAAAGATCATCGACGTCGTCGCCAAGCCATTCGCGCTTCCCGATATCCGCAAGGCAGTCGCCCGAGCGCTTGTCGCTTAGAGACAGGATGCTGAAAGCGTGATTTCGGGCGAAATCATGCTCCATTTCTTTGATTGAGATCACGATTCAGATTCTAAAGCGCGTCGCCATCTTTCAGATTCGCGCCTTGCGCTTTAGGTCTTTGTTTTTACGCAAGTCGTTATCGCAAAACCGCTGCACACTTTTGCGCGACATGCTTTAGGCCGATTCGGCCTGGAATGATCTTGTTCTAACGCGCCTGCTGTCCATCGCGTTGCGGTGCTACTGGATGTCCAGCAGCCGCTCGAGATAGCGCCGTTCCATTTCCTGCGGCGGATTGTTGCCGAGCTTTTCCCGGATCGCGTCAAGGATTTCTCGCGCCCGCTGAACGTCGATTTCGTCGGGCACCTTCACGCTGTTGTCGCCGAAATCCGGCCCTTGGGGCCGGCGTGGCCGGCCGAGTGGGTCGCGGCCGTTCTGGTCGCCCTGGCCAACCTGGCCGTTCGGACCTTGACCCTGTTGGCCCTGCTGCGCCTGCATCATTTGGTTCATCATGTCGCGGGCGCCCTGGCGAAGTGCTTCCAGCGCGCGGCCCTGGCCCTCGACGGCCGGTTGGCCGCGGCCCTGGCCGAGTTCACGGCCGGCGCCCTCCATTTCACGCTGCGCCTGGCCAAAGCCCGGGCCAGGCTTCATGCCCATCTCGCCGAGACTCTTCTGCAATTCGCCGAGCTGCTTGCCGAGCGCATCCTGCTGGGCGCGCAGCTGTTTTAGCGCCTCACGCAGCTGCTCGGCCGTCATCTGGTCGGAGGGCTGCTGGCCTTCCTTGCCTTGCTGGCCCTGCTGCTGATCCTGAGGCTCGCCGTTCTCTCCGGGGTTCATCTCGTCGAGCAGCGGATCGTTCTCCCCCATATCAGACTCACCGCGCTGCATGCGGTCCCTGAGCTGCTGGTCGAGCCGGAAGGTCTGTTCCATCAGCTTCTGTTGGTCGCGCAGGATCTCGCCGAGCTTGTCGATCTGCTTGCGGGCCTCGCTATTTTCCTGACTCTGCTGGCCGCGCTGCGGACGGCCCGCCTGCAGGTTGTTCATCATCCGCTGCAATTCCGACAGCATCTGCTGGGCGGCGTCACGATTGCCGGAGCGGGCGAGATTCTCGATCTGGTCCATCATCCGTTCCAGATCCTGCTGACGCAGGATATTCTGCGCGTTCTGGTTCGGCTGCATCGGCGCGTTCTGCATGCGTTGGGCGAGCTCGGTCATATAGTCCTGCATCGCCTTGCGCAGTTCGTCCATCAGCTTCTTGATCTCCGCGTCCGGAGCGTTGCGATCCAACGCGTCGGCAAGGTTCTGCTGGGCCTCACGCAGCTTGCGCTCAGCCAGCGAAAGATCGCCGTCTTCCATGCCGAGGGCGATCTCCCACAGATACTGGGCCGTATCCTTCAGCGCATCTTCGCCCCTTGCGAGCTTCATGCGCGCCAGGGCGGATTCCAAGAGCAGATAGTTGGTGAGCTTGGGGATCGTCTCCTCGGGACGAATGGTCAGTGCCTCGTTCAGTGCGATCGCCTGCGGCATCTTGCGCGTATCGAGCGCGAAAACCTGCCGTTCTTCGGCGACAGCCGCGGCAAGCGGCTCGTTGAAGGGCCGCGACGGCAGCGCCATCTCATACGGCGGGCTGCGGCCGGTCTGGCCGGCGGCATCCTTGGCAACGAGCGTGATGCGCACGCGCTTGCCGGCAAGCGGATGTTCGGTCAGGTTCCGGCTGGTCACACCCTTGGCGTCGCGGGCGTTGCGGCGGGGAATATCCAGCCGGTATTCCGGCAGCGGATAGAGCGGCGTTGCCGTCGGGTCGGTTTCGACGGGAACGATCTCCGCATGCGCCTCCTGGACCCCGTAATCGTCCTTGACCGTGAAGGCGATTTCAAGCGCGCCGTTGACGCTGCGCTTCGGCAGGCCGTCGAAGGCAATCTCCGGCGCCTTGTCGGGGAGCACTTCGAAGCTCCAGCSCCGGCCGTTGACCTCGAGTGCACCGTTTTCCTGGAGCTTCATCATATGCGTCTGCGCGACGAGAGCCTGGCTGGCAGGTGCCGCCGTCGGCTGCTCGCTTCCGGATGCCGCCGTCTGCTGCGGTTTGGTATCCGCCTGTACGGATATATCCTGCGCCTCGCCGTTCGCCTTGCGGAACACGACTTTTTCAGCCGTCTTTCCGCCGCTGACCCGTACGGTAAGGCCCGAAAACTGCGGAATGCCGATCGGCGCCTGCTCGCTGCCGTCAGCCGTCAGATAGATCGGGGCGCGGCCGGTATAGGAAGGCGGCGTCACCCAGGCGTCGATGCGCACCGCCGGATCGCTGACCACCTGCTCGGGTGCTGCCTGCAACGCGTCGCGGATCGAGCCGCCGTTGATCGACAGCGAATAACCGAAGGCCGTGACGAGCAGCAGCGCCGGGACGGCGCGCAGCGCAAAACGGTCATGCGCGGCGATGTCAGGCCGCGGCAGTCCGGCATCGAGTGCTGCGATCTTTTCGGCCATGCGCGTCTGGTGCTCGCGCCAGAGCGCTCGGCCAAAGGGCGTATCAAAGGCCGGCTCGTCTTCCTGGACGGTGACCGGCTGGTGAGGCAGGCCGTTGCGCTCCTCCAGCATGCGGTCGGCTTCCGCGATCCTCGGCCAGCGCAGGGTGCGGAAGGGGAGGAGCGAGACGAGAAAAGCGCCAGCAAAGGCGATGAGCAGCAGGATGCGCAGCCAGTCCGGCACGCTGCGGAAGAGACCGAACCACGAGGCGGAGAGATAAAAGGCGATGACGGATAGTACCGGCATCAGAGGCGGCAGCAGCTGCTCGAAAAAGAGCACGATGCGCGCCAGCAGGCGTTTCGTCGTCACCAGCCGGGCAAGCGAGGGCCGGAACGCAAATGCACCTTTCTTCTGCCTCGAGGGGCTTGTCATCGGTCCGGTCTCCGCGATCTGGCGTTCTGGAACAGAGGGCGCTTCCGGCGATTGCAGGGCAATACGCTCATGAACGAAAGGATAACACTCTTTGTGGCGAAGGCGAGGGCGAGCGGCCAGTAATACTGGCTTTTCACGGTAATTCGCCAAAAAGTGATGCGACTTAAAGCGCGTCGCGATCTTTCGGATTGCTTCGCGCGCTTTAGGTCTTTGTTTTACCCATGTCGTTATCGGAAAACCGCCGCGCACTTTTGCGCG